>JACPIQ010000083.1 GCA_016188005.1 Candidatus Rokuibacteriota bacterium
AGGCAGGAGAAGTCCTTGTTGCAGGAGGACTGGTCGATGGCGCGCTTGCGCCCCAGCTCCGTCTCGACAGGCAGCACCGACAGGCAATTGGACTTCTCGTTGCAGTCGCCGCACCCCTCGCAGACGGCCTCGTTGATGAAGGCGCGCCGCGCCGGGTCGGGGTAGAGGCCCCGCTTGCGCCGGCGCCGCTTCTCCGCGGCGCAGGTCTGGTCGTAGACGAGGGCCGAGACGCCCTTCTGCTCCCGCAGCTCGCGCTGCACCGCCTCCAGGTCGTCCCGGTGGCGGACGGCGACGCCCGGGGCGAACCCCGGATCGCGGCCATACTTGGCGGGCTCGTCCGTCACGACCACGATCCGGCTCACCCGCTCCGCGGCCAGCTGCCGCGTGAGCTGCGGGACGGTCAGCTCGCCCGGGAACGGCTGCCCGCCTGTCGCGGCCGTCACGTGGTTGTAGAGGATCTTGTACGTCATGGTGACGCCGGCCGCCACTGCGGCGCGGATCGCCAGCACGCCCGAGTGGTAGTAGGTGCCGTCGCCCAGGTTGGCGAAGACATGCGGGGTGTCGGTGAAGGGGGCCTGGCCGATCCACGCCACCCCCTCGGCGCCCATATGGGTGAAGATCTTGGTGCCCGGGAAGATGTAGGTCGCCATGAAGTGGCAGCCCACGCCGGCCATGCCGTGGCTGCCCTCCGGCACCCGGGTGGAGGTGTTGTGGGGGCAGCCGGAGCAGAAGTACGGGACTCGCCCGGCATCCCCCAGGTACCCCTGGAGCTGCTGGGTCAGGGCGGGCCGGGCGACGGCCCGCTCCTTCTCCTCGAGGACGCCGAGGCGCTCCCGCAGCCGCTCGTCGCCGAAGAAGCGCCCAATGCGTCCGGCAATCACCCGCGCGATCACCTCGGGGGTGAGCTCGCCGGGCGCGGGCAGGAGCCATTCCTCCCGGCCGGGCGCCTCCCCGGCCGTGTCGTCGAACTTGCCGATGACCCGGGGCCGCCGCGGCTCGGGCCAGTTGTAGAGCTGGGCCTTCACCTGGGACTCGAGGAACGGGCGCTTCTCCTCCACGACCAGGATCTCCTCCAGCCCCTCGCCGAACCGGCGCACCCCCTCCGGCTCGAGCGGCCAGGTCATCCCGACCTTGTGGAGGCGGACGCCGATCTCCGCGGCGCGCCGCGCGTCGATGCCGAGGTGGTCCAGCGCCTGGCGCACATCAAGGTAGGACTTGCCAGCCGTGATGATGCCGAGCCGCGCCCTCGGGCTGTCGAACACCGTCTGGTCGAGCCGGTTTGCGCGGGCATAGGCCTGGGCCGCCCGGAGCCGGTACTCGTGGATCCGGCGCTCCATCTGGAGCGGCTGGTCCGGCAGCCTGATATTGAGCCCGTCCGGCGGGAGCACGAAGTCCTCCGGCAGGCGCACGGTGATCCGGTGCGGGTCCACGTGCACCGAGGCCGAGCTCTCGATGGTCTCGTCGATGGCCTTGAGCCCGATCCAGCACCCGGAGTAGCGGGACATGGCCCAGCCGTGGATGCCCAGGTCGAGGTAGTCCTGCACCCCCGCGGGGCTCAGCACCGGGATCATGGCCGCGGTCAGCATGGGCTCGCTCTGGGTCGCGACGGTGGAGGAGCGCGCCATGTGGTCGTCCCCGGCCACCAGCAGCACGCCGCCGTGGCGGGCGCTCCCGGCGGAGTTGCCGTGGTTGAAGACGTCCCCGCAGCGGCCGACGCCCGCCCACTTGCCGTACCAGAGCGCGAAGACACCGTCGTAGCGGGCGCCCTCGAACAGCGTGACCTGCTGGCTTCCCCACACCGACGTGAGCCCCAGCTCCTCGTTGAGCCCCGGCTGGAAGCGGATGTGGTGCTTGACGAGGAAGGGCTCCGCCCTCCATAGGTTCTGGTCCACGCCGTTCAGCGGCGAGCCCTGGAAGCCGGAGATGAAGCCGGCGGTGTTGAGCCCCGCAGCCACGTCCCGCTGCCGCTGCATGATGGGGAGCCGGACGAGGGCCTGGATGCCGGTGAGGAAGACCCGGCCGGACTCGAGGGTGTACTTGTCGTCCAGGGTCACTGTGGCCAGCGCCATGACGCTGCCCTCCTTCATCCGGGCCGCGGTGCCGCGCGCAGAGCTGGCGGCAGGGCGGCCGTGGGACTCAGCCGCGAGGCCTCAGATGGCCACCCGGACGATGTTGCTGGGCGGCGGTCCGCCGCGTGAGGTCGCCGCCGCAGGTCTGAGCGTGGAACTTGAAGCGCCAGGAGCGCCGGTTCCTGGCCCCGCGCGGCGCCCGCGGACCAACTCCCGATCACGCCGGGCGCTCGGGCGGCCCACTCGAGGGAGCGGCGCAGTCGGCTGTCCGATCGCTGGGCTCTGATCGCGGCACGCATGTACAAAAACAATCGCTCGTTTGGCTTATAGTCCTCCGAGCCCAGCCCTGTCAAGCCGGAAAAGCCCGGGCCTGCCGTGCCGACTCAGGACGCTCCTCCAGCCCGCCCGGCGGCCTCAGCGGAGCGACCGTCGGGTCACGCCTCCCGGGGCTCGATCACCAGGGTCTGCAGCGCCCGCCCGATGGGACCGCGGAGATCCCACAGGCGGGTCTCGGTGAGGCCGATGCCGGCCGGATCGTGCGCCGTGACCGCATCCAGGCACACCCACTCGCCCTCGAGCGGGCGGAAGCAGGCCACGGTCAGGTCGGCATTGATGAAGGTGAAGCGCCGCGGGTCCAGGGGCACGGCCACGCCGTTGCCGGAATCGGCGGCGATCATCACGCGCTGCAGCGGCGAGGGCGTCTCGCCGGACACCAGCGCCACGCGGCTGCGGATCCACGCGGCGATGCCGCCCTCCTGGGTGGCGCCGGCCACGCGCCGCGCCTCCACCGCCGTGGCGTACCCCGCGGGGGAGCCGAGCACCACCGGGAAGAGATGGGGCTCCCCCCGGTCGGGGGGATCGGGACAGGTCTTGGGAGCCGGAGACGGCGGGATGTCGCCGCTGGCCGTGCGGATGGCCAGTCCGGTGGCGCGAGCGATCGCCCGGTTCTCGGTGGTCAGCGTCGCGTCGATCCTCCGCACCTTCCGACCGGCCCGCAGCACGCTGGTCTGGATCTCGAACGCGGCGATGGGGATGGGCGCGAGCAGCTCCACGGTGAGCCGCGTGACGGCCAGCGCCGGCTCTCCGGCCACGGCCCGCTCGATGGCGCGCGCGAGCAGCGCCGATGGGGGGCCGGCATGCTGCAGATCGGGGCTCCACGGCCCCCGCGTGTGGGGCGTGGCGATGAACCGCTGTCCGTCTGACACGTAAAAGGCCTCGTCGAGGCCACTCAGCGCTCCTCGATGCTCCACCTGGCTCTCCTCTGCGTCCGGGCTGGATTCGCTTCCGCGCCACCGGCCGGGTGCTGATGCCCCCTAGCGCGGAACCCGTCAAGCCGGCAGTCGTTCCTCCGCGCGGGGCGTGCTGCAACGGGAATGCTACACCCGGGGCGCTCCGCGGGGGCGCGGGGCCGTCATCATCTCCCCGCCGCGATGGGGTTTCGCAGCACTCCGATCCCCGGGATCTCGACCTCCACCACTTCTCCCGCTCGGAGCGGCCGGGTGCTCCCGGGCGCGCCGGTGGTGATGAGGTCGCCCGGGTGAAGCGTGCAGTACTGGCTGATGTTGCTGACGATGGCATAGCAGTCGTGGATCATGTCCCGGGTGCTGCCCCGGTCCTCCTCCCGCCCGTCCACTCGGGTGATGATGTCCAGGTCGTGGGGGTCGATCGTCGTCTCGATCCACGGCCCGACGGGTCCGAAGGTGTCGCTGCACTTCATCCGCCACATGAAGGCGTCCCGGTAGTCGGCGCCGCTGATGTCGTTGGAGACGCTGTAGCCGAAGATGTAGTGGGGCGCCTCCTCCCGGCTGACGCGGTACGCGGGTCTCCCGATGACGACGCACAGCTCGCCCTCGTATTCGAGCACCTTCAGGTCCGGCGGCATCATCACCGTGTCCCCCGAGGCGATGAGGGAGCCGACACCCTTGTGCCAGGGGGTGAAGCGCCTGGCCCGCTCCTCGATCTCGCGCCCCATCTGCTCGATGCGGAACTCGACGTGGCGCGGGTAGTTCTCGCCGACGCCCCAGAAGTTCACCGGGCGCGAGGGAGGCAGCAGCTTGACCCGGTCCAGAGGGTAGACGGCCCCGCTGAGCCGGTAGTCCCCGCTGAACAGGTCGCCCTGGATGGCCCGGAGCCGGTCCGCCTCGACCTGACCGTAGTAGTCGTAGCCGTCCACGCGGAAGCGGGCGAATTTCATGGCGGGCGCTCCTCCTGTCGGGATCGTCGGAGTGCCGGCGGGGGCGCCGGGCCACTCGGAGCCTGCCCGCCGTCGCGCGGAGCCCCGGCGATCAGGGAATCACCTATTATCACGCGCTCGGCTCCCCCGCGCCGCGGCGGCGGTCGAGCTGGCGGGCACGGTCTTCCGCGGGACGCCTCACCGGATACCGGCGGCGCGCAGGCGCGGGAAGACGACGTCACGGAACACCCGCACCTCCTGCTCGGGGCCGACGAAGGTCTGCACCGGCATGAGGTAGAGCTGACGCACGCCGAGCCGGGCCATCTCGACGATCCGATCGGCGCAGTGCTCGGGCCCGCCGATGAGTCCCATCGCATCGCAGAGCTCCGCGATCACCTCGTCCGGCACGAAGGCCGTGGCCGCGATGGCCTCGTCCCAGTCGTGGGCATGCGAGAGATCGGGGTAGATCCGCCGCACCGCGTCCGGGATCTCGAGCGCCGGGAGGCGGAGTCCCGCGGGCTCGAGCCAGTGGCCGCCCCAGCGCAGCACGCCCCAGTGCACGGCGACGGGCCGCGCCTGCCGGCGCGCCTCCTCCAGGGTGGCCGCCGTGCCGGTCCGCACCGCCCAGATGACCTCGAGGTCCTCGAGCCGGCGTCCCGCGCGCCGCGCGCCGCGCTCGAGGTGCTCGAGGGCCCGCTCCACGATGCCGCGGTTGAACCCCACCAGCAGCAGCACGCCGTCGGCGATCTCGCCGGCGACCTCGATGGCCTTCGGACCCGACGCCGCCATCAGCACGGGAATCGGCCGCCCCTGGGCATAGGCGAGCCGCCCCCGCGTGCTCCCGAAGTCAACCGGATCTCCAGCGAGCAGCGCCTTCACCGTCGCAAGGCAGGCACGCATCTCGGCGAGCGTGGCTGGCGGGCGCCCGATGGTGCTCGCCGACGAGTAGCCGGTGCCGATGATGAATTTCACCCGGCCCGGCGCCAGCTCCTCGACCGTCTGGATCGCGCCGGCGAGCACCGAGGCGTGGCGCGTGACCGGGTTCGTCACGGCGGGGAACAGGACCAGCCGGGAGGTGTGGGCGGCGGCCTGGCCGAGGATGACGAAGGCGTCGCGGCCCAGCATCTGGCTGTCGAGGATGCCGGCACCGTCGAATCCCGCCGCCTCGATGCTCTGGACGAGCCGCATGAGGTCTGCCATGGGCGCCGTGCCGGGCACCCGGAGATGAACCGCGACGGGCGCCCCACGTGAGGGCGTCAACACGTACGGCTCGCCGTCGCGCGCTGTCGCACGGCGACTGCGCGCCGGACCGGCCCCGGGCGCCCTCCCGCGGGCAGCCGCTCAGCCAACGACGACGTGCTCCCGGGTGATGATGACAGGCGCCTCCCCGGGCGCCAGGAAGTTCGCCTCGTCGGCGCGCGTCGCCGCGTACGCGGCCGTCGCCGCGGAGGCGCGCATGGCCTGCGTGTCGTCGAACCACGTGAGCGCGACGCCGTCGTAGCGCGGGGTCCGGCCGCTCGCGTAGGCGCCCGGCCGCACGTGGCTCTGCACGTACCGGCGGATCTGCGGGATCCCCGCCGCGATCGGCCCATGCACCTCCCGCCAGTGGCGCTGGAACGCCTCGACCGTGAGGTCCGGCCGACGGGTGAGGAACTCGACCCACTTGGCGGCGCCCGCTGGCACCGGTGCCTCCTTGATGACGTGCTCGTCCGTGAGCAACGTCGTCATGGTCGCCTTGTCGATGAACCGCGGCTCGTCGGCGTCCACCCCCGCCTGGGCGGGGGTGCCGCGGAGCGCCCGCAGCGCGTCCATCGAGTCGAACCAGAGCTCGGCGATGCCGTCCCACGCCGGCTCGCCCTTGCGGTAGCCCGAGGGGAGCGTCGGGGACTGGACGTAGCGCCGGAGGCCCGGCAGCCGGCGCACGACGTCAGCGTGCGCCGTGCGCCAGTGGTCCTGGAAGGCGTCGACCGTCATCCCCGGCTTCCGCTTGACAATCGCGATCACCTTGACCATGTCTCTCCCTCCTCCTGGCGCCGTGCCCGCGCCGGCCCCCCCTGCCCCGGCCGCAGACTCCACGTCAGGGCGCCGTCGTGTGACGTCAGGCGGGCCGGATCCCGGTGACGCGGATCAGGACCGACGGAATGAACTCCTGCGCGGTGACGCCCGTGAAGCCGGCGGCCTCCAGGTAGCCCACGCACTCGGTGACGGAATGGGCGAGGCCGGTGCTACCGTAGACGGTCTCGGCCAGCCCCCACAGCGCCGGGTCCGCGGGGCCGGTACGCTCGCTGTTGAGCATCTCGCCGATCAGATGCATCTCGCCGCCCGGCTCGAGGGCCTCCCACGCCTTGCCGACCACGCGCTGGATGATCTCGCGGCTGTACTGCGGCAGATTGCTCGCCATGATGACGACATCAGCGCCCGCCGGCAGCGGGTCCGCGGTGAAATCTCCGCTGACGGTGGTGATGCGGCCGGCAAGCCCGTGGGAGGCGATGAACTCGCGCGCCACCTCCGTCACCGGCGGCAGGTCGAAGACCACCGCGTGGAGCTGCGCATGCGCCTGGCAGGCGGCGATGCAGTAGCACCCGGAGCCGCCCCCCAGGTCCAGGATGCGCCGCCGCCGCGCGAGGTCCACCTGTCGGACGAAGCGGCGGCCCGAGCCCAGGCCGATGCTGTAGGTCGCCTCGTGGTACTTCCGCGCCTCCTCCACCGTGAAGCCCTGGGCGTACTTGCCCAGGACCACGGGCGGGCCCGTGTCCCTGAGGCGCTCGGCCAGACGCCCCCAGTCCTCCCACTCGGGCTTGGTGAAGAGGATCCACGGCCCGGCATAGCCGGGCTCCCCCTCGACGAGGTAGCGCTCGACGTCGGGCGCGTTGCGGAACCGCGCCCCGTCGCGCACCAGGAGGCCCAGCGCCACGCAGGCCGTCACCAGCCGCTCGGCATTGGTCGGGGTGAAACCCAGTTCCTCGGCGAGCCGCGCCAGCGTGTCGGCCCCGTGCGCCACGCGGGTGAAGAGGCCCAGCTCGACGCCGGCCATCAGCGTGGCCGCCTCGCGGTAGGAGCGGGAGAGCCGCTGGAGCCTCACGGTGTCGAGCCTCGGGTCGGCCATGGTCACTCCTCGATCTTGAAGTAGTCGGGCTTCCCCAGCGGCCAGAAGTCGCCCCAGACCTGCCAGCCGCCGTCCACCGTGAGCACCTCGCCGGTGATGAACTTGCCCGAGGGCGCGGCGAGGTAGACGCAGGCCTGCGCCACGTCGTGGACATCGCCCAGCCGACGCATCGGGTTGTGGACGAAGGAAGGCCGCGCCGTGCGCGGGTACCGCTCGAGCCCCGGGCTGGCCAGCGTGCCCAGCGCCACGCAGTTGATGCGAATGCCGTGCGGCGCCCACTCGAGACAGAGGCTGCGGGAGAACGCCACCTGTCCGGCCCGGGCAGCCGCCGTGTGCGGGATGCCGACGCCCACCTGCTGCGGGGGCACCACCATGCTGACGACCGACCCGGACTCCTTGCGCTCGATCCAGCGGCGCCCGGCCTCCTGCGTCATGTACCAGGTGCCCGTGAGGTTGGTGTCGATGACGGCATTCCACCCCTTCGGCGTGATCGATAGCGCCGGGGCCGCGAACTGGCCGCCCGCGTTGTTGATCAGCACGTCGAGCCGCCCGTGGCGCTCCCAGACGGCGTCCATCAGCCCCGCGACCTGCGCCGGATCCCGGATCGTCATCGCGCGAGTCATGCACGGGATGCCGAGCCGCCCCAGCCAGGCCTCGAGGCCGGCGAGCTTGGCGGCATCCCGCCCGCACGCCACGATCGAGGCGCCCAGCCGGCCGAAGAGGCAGCAGAGGGCGCGGCCGATCCCGCCCGCCCCACCGCTGACCAGCACCACCTGGCCCGCGAAGAGCCCGTCGCGGAAGACGGTGGGGATTCTCTCCAGCTCCTCGTCGGTGAGGCCGCCATACGGATCGCGCTCGCTCACCTCGCCCTCGCTCACCTGCCCGTCAGCGGGGCAGCCGCGCCAGCACGGCCCGGGCCTCGTCCACCATCGCCTCCATCACCTCTTGCGCCGGCCGCACCCCGTGAATCAAGCCCGCCGACTGGCCGCACGCCGCGCTGCCGTTCTCGATGTCGCCCTGCTCGCGGGCCTGGATGGAGGCCGGGAATCCCACGCGCGAGAGCTGCACCGGGAAGGGCTGGATCTCACCCGCGCGCTTCTCCCACTCGCGGGTGAAGTTGTTGCGGATGAGCCGGCAGGGCTTGCCGCTGGAGGCACGCGTCACCACGGTCCCCTCCTCGTCGATGGCGACGATCTTCTGCTTGTAGTTGTCGTGGGCATGGGCCTCGGCGGTGGCGATGAAGCGCGTCCCCAGCCATACGCCGACGGCGCCCAGCGCCAGCGCCGCCACCAGCCCGCGCCCGTCCGCGATGCCCCCCGCGGCGACCACGGGCACCGGCCGCACCGCGTCCACGATGGCCGGGATCAGCACGAGCCCGGCGATCCGCCCCGTGTGCCCGCCCGCCTCATGCCCCTGGGCGATCACCACGTCCACGCCGCTGGCAGCGTGATCCCGGGCCTGCTTGACGTTGCCGCAGAGGGCCATCACCCTCATCCCGAGCCGGTGGGCCTCGGCCGTGACGGGCCCCGGGTTTCCGAGCCCGGCGATGAGGACTGGCACCCGCTCCTCGAGGGCCACGTCGATGGAGCCGCGCACGGCATCCGTGAAGCGGTCCACTTCCTCCCCGGCGGCGCGGATGGTGGCGAAGAGCACGTCGACGCCGAAGGGCTTGTCGGTGGCATCCCGCACCCGGCGGATCTCCTCGCGCAGTCCCTCGGGGGTGTTGTGCGCGGCCGCCAGCACGCCCAGGCCCCCTGCCTCGGACACGGCCGCCGCGAGCCCAGAGCGCGCCACGAAGCCCATGCCCGCCTGGCAGATCGGGTAGCGGATGCCGAGGAGGTCGCAGAGCGGGGTATGGAGCGCGCTCCGGGTCCCGGTCGTCATGGCGTGTGCCTCCCGGCCGCGGGGCTCAGCGGCCCCGGGGCTTCCGGAAGATGGCGAGGGCGGAGACGACGTGGCTGGAGATCAGGGTGATGGGGCGCATGGCCTCCCAACCCTACCATCAGGCCCGGTCCCCGTGCCAGACTCCGCGCGGATCGGGCGGGTCGGCGGGGCTCGACGGCAGGTGTACGATGAGGGCTCCATGAAGGCGCCCGGGGACATCCTGCTGATCGCCTGCTACGAGCTGGGGCATCAGCCGTTGAGCGTCGCCTGGCCGGCGGCCGTGCTCGCGGAACGCGGCTACGCGCCGGCCGTGCTGGATGTGTCGGTGGAGCCCTTCGATCCCGAGAAGGCCGCCCGGGCCCGGCTCGTGGCCATCTCGGTCCCGATGCACACGGCGCTCCGGGTGGGTGTGACCGCCGCCGGGCGCGTGCGCGCCGTGAACCCCGGCTGCCACATCTGCTTCTTCGGGCTCTACGCGCACCTCAACGCCGGACATCTCCTCGCCCACGGCGTGGACAGCGTCATCGGCGGCGAGCCCGAGCCGCCTCTGGCCGATCTGGCCGACGCCCTCGCCAGAGGCCAGGAGCCCCGCGTGCCCGGCGTGGCCACGGCCCGGGCGCCCGCGCCGCCCCACCTCGCACGCCACCCCCTGCCGCGGCCGAGCCGCGCGTCGCTGCCGGGGCTCAAGAAGTACGCGCGGCTCGAGCGCGCCGGGCGACGGGAGGTGGCCGGCTACGTCGAGGCGAGCCGCGGCTGCCTCCACCTCTGCCGCCACTGTCCCATCCCGCCTGTCTACGGTGGCCGCTTCTTCGCGGTCCCCCGGGACACGGTCCAGGCGGACATCCGCCAGCAGGTCGCCGCCGGCGCCACCCACATCACCTTCGGCGATCCGGACTTCCTCAACGGGCCCGGCCAGGCCCTCGCGGTAGCCCGGGGGCTGCACGCCGAGTTCCCCGGGATCACCTTCGACTTCACCGCCAAGGTCGAGCACCTGCTGAGGCACCGCCGGCTCCTCCCCGAGCTCGCCAGGCTGGGCGCCATCTTCGTCGTCTCTGCCGTCGAGTCGCTCAGCGATACGGTGCTCGGCCACCTGGCCAAGGGGCATACGCGCGCCGACGTGGGGGAGGCGCTCGCAGCGGTGCGCGAGGCCGGCATCGCCTTCCATCCCACCTGGGTCGCCTTCACGCCGTGGACGGCGCTCGAGGACTACCGGGACATGCTGGACTTCGTCGAGCGCGAGGCACTCGTGGATCACGTGGACCCGGTGCAGTACTCGCTGCGGCTCCTGGTGCCGCCTGGCTCGCTGCTCCTCGAGAGCCCGGCGCTACAGCCCTTCCTGGAGGGGCTCGTCCAAGAGGAGTTCTCCTACCGGTGGGCGCACCCGGATCCCCGCATGGAGGCGCTCCACACGGCCGTGGCCGCCGTGGCGGCCCAGGCCGCCGAGCAGGGTGAGGATCCCGCCATCACCTTCGATCGGGTGCGCGCGCACTGGGCCGCGGCGGCCGGCCTCACTCCGGGCCCCGCCGTGGCCCCCGGCCTCCCCCGCGACCGGGCCCGCCCGCCGCGCATGACCGAGCCGTGGTTCTGCTGAGCCGAGCCCACCCGGGGCCAGTTGGCCCTGACTGGATATTCGGGTACAGTGGTGGTCTAGTAGGAGGTCACAAGGAGGCCCTCATGAGCGACGATCTCAAGGCCAGGGTGCAGGAGCTGATCGAGTCGACCATCAACCCGGCCGTGGCTGGTCACGGCGGTTTTGTCGAGTTGATCGACGTCCAGGAGAACAAGGTCTATCTCCAGCTGGGCGGGGGCTGTCAGGGCTGTGGTGCGGCGGACATCACCCTGAAGGCGGGGATCGAGCGACTGATCAAGGAGGAGCTTCCGGAGGTCGAGGAAGTCCTCGATACCACCGACCACTCCTCCGGAAGCAACCCCTACTACACGCCCGGCAAGTAGCCCCTACCGCTCGCCCTTCCTCGCTTCCCCCTCCCCCGACGGGCGAGCGGGAGCGGCGAGGAGGAGGCGCGTCAGGCTGTCAGCCCCGGCCGGAGCCGGAGGTCCTGCCCGGCCCGGTCGTCCGTCACCAGGTCGGCGGGAGCGGCGCCTGTCAGACCTCCAGCCACTCCCGGCGCACGGCCGCGTTGCCCTTGAGGTCCTCGGGCGTGCCCTCGAACACGATCCGGCCATGCCCCATCACGTAGAGCCTCCTGCTGATCCGCAGCGCGATGGTGAGCTTCTGCTCGACGAGCAGGATGGAGATGCCGCGGCGTGCGATCTGCTCGAGAAGTCCTGCGACCAGCTCCACCAGCTTCGGCGCCAGCCCCTCGGTGGGCTCGTCCACCATGATGAGGTCCGGATCGCCCATGAGCGTGCAGTTCGGCACGGCCTTCGGCACCTGCCCGATCCGCGGGGGGAGCGTGAGCTACGGCGTGCGCGGCAAGCGCTGCACCAAGCCCGCCGAGACCCAGGTCCCGCCGATCATCGCCTGGAAGCAGGCCCTCACGCCGTAGCGGAGGCGAATCGCCTGCCGCCAGCGGCGGGGGCTGTCCCCGCGCTGGCGCCCGGGGCCCGGGCGTCAGGGGGCCTTGGTGCCGGCCTTCCCGCTGGCCGCCGCCGGGAGGGCCCGGCGCGCCTGCCCCGTCTGCACCGCCGCGCGCGCCACGGCGCCGGCCACCGCCTCGCCCACCCGCTTGTCGAACACCGACGGGATGATGTACTCCTCGCTCAGATCGCTCGCCGAGACGATCGAGGCGATGGCCCGCGCGGCGGCGATCTTCATCTCGTCGTTGACCTGGCGGGCCCGCACGTCGAGGAGACCGCGGAAGAAGCCCGGGAAGCACAGCACGTTGTTGATCTGGTTCGGGTAGTCCGAGCGGCCCGTGGCCATGACGCGGACGATGCCGTGCACCGTCTCGGGCATGACCTCCGGCGTGGGGTTCGCCATGGCGAAGACGACGGGGTGCTTCGCCATCCGCTGGATGTCCTTGGCCGTCGCCACGCCCGGGCCGGACAGCCCGATGAACACGTCCGCCCCCTTGAGGGCCTCGGCGAGCGTCCCGCGCACGCCCTTCTCGTTGGTGTTCTCGGCGAACCAGGCCTTGACGGGGTTCATGTTCTCGGTGCGGCCGCGGTACAGCGTGCCCTTGGTGTCGCAGCCGATGACGTGGTTGCACCCCATGGCCATGAGCAGCTTGGCCGTGGCGATGCCCCCGGCGCCGGCCCCGGAGAAGACGATCTTGACGTCGCTCATCTTCTTCTTGACCACCTGCAGCGCGTTGAGCAGCGCCGCCAGCACCACGACGGCCGTGCCGTGCTGGTCGTCGTGGAAGACGGGCACGTCCAGCTCCTTGCGCAGCCGCTCCTCGATCTCGAAGCAGCGGGGGGCGGAGATGTCCTCGAGGTTGATGCCCCCGAAGATCGGCGACACGGCGCGCACGATCCCCACGATCTCGTCCACGTCCTTGGTGGCCAGGCAGAGCGGGAAGGCGTCCACGCCGGCGAACTCCTTGAAGAGGAGCGCCTTGCCCTCCATGACGGGGATGGCGGCCTTGGGCCCGATGTCGCCCAGCCCCAGCACCGCCGTGCCGTCGGTGACCACGGCAACACAGTTCTGCTTGATGGTGAGCGTGTAGACCTTCTGCGGGTCGTCGTGGATCGCCATGCAGACCCGCGCCACGCCGGGCGTGTAGGCCATGGAGAGGTCGTCGCGCCCCTTCACCGCCACCTTGCCTCGGACCTCGATCTTGCCGCCCAGGTGCATGAGGAAGGTCCGGTCGGAGACATGGACCACCTTCACTCCGGCCACGTGGCGGAGGGCGTCCACCACCTGCTGCCCGTGCTTGCTGTCGCGGGCATTGAAGGTGATGTCGCGGACGACCACCTTGGGCCCCATCTGGACGATGTCGATGGCCCCGATGTCGGCCCCCGCACCCCCGATGGCGGAGGTGACCTTGCCGAGCATCCCTGTCCGGTTCCGGATCTCGAGACGGACCGTCATACTGTAGCTGGCGCTGGGAGCGGTGTGCATGGGCTCGATCCTCCTTGATGGCGTCTGCCGTAGGGCTCAGGTCGCGGCGATGGTCTCCGGTCGGGTCGCGCAGGGGCTGGAAGAGGTGCTTTCTGGCTCTCTCAGCACCATCCGCCATGCGGGCAGCTTGAGTCCATGAGTCGTTTGTCTCATTTTCCGCTGCGGCTACCGCGTCCGGCCCAGGACGAGCTGGCCCTCCGTCTCCCCCTTCTTCAGCGCGTGCTGGTTCTGGCCGGTGGCCTCGGAAACCTTCCGGGAGACATAGGCGTAGATCTCGTCGACGGTGATGATGCCGTCGCCGTCGAGGTCGGCCCTGCCGCGGAGGCCCTCGAGGAGATAGTACGTGAAGACGCCATGCCCCAGCTCCTCGCGCTCCTCGCTCACCTCGCTGGCCCGGCCCGCCGTGAGGACCACGCGCCCGCGGGCCCGGGACAGCCGGGTCAGGGAAAGCGTGCCGACAATGGCCCGTGCGGTGGGCGAAAGTAGGCCGAGTGTACTACCGATCCTCACCCGGGTGCGCTGCTCTCTCTGAGCGGTGCTGCGGGATCAGCTGTGCGAGCGAGACTGCCCCACGGGATCCACCGCCAGGGCGGCTTCGCCGAGCGGGGGGCGCCCGCGGGCAGCCAGCCGCCGCGCCCTGTCCCAGAGCCTCACGCCGAGCAGGAGCGCCAGCACCCCCGCGTACCAGTAGGGATCCTGCACGCCCTTCTTGGCCAGCCAGAGGAAGTGGAGCACCCCGAGGACGCCGATGGCGTAGACCAGCGCGTGAAGGCGCCGCCATGCCCGGCCGCCCAGCCGCCTGATCATGCCCGCCGTGGAGGTGGCCGCCAGTGGCACGAGGAGCGTGAGTGCCGTCATCCCCACCGTGACGTACGGGCGCTTCACGATGTCGGCCCCCATCGCGCCCCAGTCGAAGAAGTGATCGAGGACGATCCAGACCGAGAAGTGGAGCGCCGCGTAGAAGAAGGCGAACAGGCCGAGGAGCCGCCGCAACGACACGGGCCACGCCCAGCCGGAAAGGATCCTGAGCGGCGTCATGGCCAGGCAGGCCAGGAGGAGCCTGAGCGTCCAGTCCCCCAGCGTGTTGGTGACGAAGCTGATGGGATTGGCCGTGAGGCTGCCCGCCCAGGCGCGCCAGAGGAGAAAGGCGAGCGGCCCGAGCCCCACGGCCCAGACGCCCCATTTCAGCAGGACCCGGGCCCGCCACTGCATCCCGTCAGTAATACTTCTTGAGGTCCATGCCCGCGTAGAGCCCGGCCACCTGGTCGGCATAGCCGTTGAACGGCAGGGTCTTCCTCCGGCGGAACTCGCCGATCCGCCGCTCCGTGGCCTGGCTCCAGCGCGGGTGGTCCACGGCCGGGTTCACGTTGGAGTAAAAGCCGTACTCGCGGGGCGCGGCCTTCTCCCACGCCGTCTTCGGCTGCTCCGCCACGAGGCGGATCCGTACGAGGCTCTTGGCGCTCTTGAAGCCGTACTTCCACGGGACCACGACGCGGACGGGCGCCCCGTTCTGGTTCGGCAGCACCTGGCCGTACATGCCCACCGTGAGGAGGGTGAGCGGGTTCAGGGCCTCGTCCAGACGGAGGCCCTCGACATAGGGCCAGTCGAGGCCTCCGAAGCTCAGCAGCCCCTTGCGCTGACCGGGGAACTGCTCCGGGTCATGCAGCGTGGTGAACTCCACGAAGCGCGCCGGGCTCGTGGGCTCGACGCGCTTCAGCAGCGTCGAGAGCGGATAGCCGATCCATGGGATCACCATCGACCAGCCCTCCACGCAGCGCAGCGCGTACACGCGTTCCTCCAGCGGGGCCAGCCCGAGGATCTCCTCGATGTCGAGCCGCCGGGGCCGGGCCACGAGCCCGTCCACCTGCACCGCCCACGGCCGAGTCCGGAGGGAGGCGGCCAGGCGCGCCGGGTCGTCCTTCTCGACACCGAACTCGTAGAAGTTGTTGTAGGTGGTCGCGCTCTCGAAGGCCGTGGGGGATTCGGACCGGCTCAGGGCCGCATTGCGCGGGGCCTTGAGCGCCTGTCCCGCGGGGGGGGCCGCCGTGGCGCCGGCAGGCGCCAGCACGAGCGCCGCGGCCCCGACCATGAACGCGCGCCTCTGGAGATAGAGCTGGGGGGGCGTGATCTCGGAGGCCTTGAATCTGCCGGCGCGCCTGATCAGCATGGCATACCCTCCTGTGGGGCCTCAGTGTACCAGTCCCTCCAAGCCCATGCCGCCACCGCACCCTCCCGTTCTGCGCCGCGTCACGCCGTTCGGGGCCATGCTTTTCTTGAGGCATCGTGGCGGACCTATGCCTATGCTGATGGCCACTCGCGCGAGGCCCCATGACCATCCGGACTCTCGTCGCCGCATCACCCCTCGCCGTGCTCCTCGCCGGCTGCTCAGTCGTGCCGCCCGGCGCCTACTACCCACTGCCGAGCGATCCCGCGACGAGCCGCGTCGCCGGGGTGCTGCATCGGGCGGCGGTGGCGGCCGGCGACGACCCGGCCCGCTATTCCTTCGCCTTCGTGAAGACGAAGGTGTCCGCGGCCTTCAGCGACGAAGAGGCCACCTTCTACTTCACCGAGGGGCTCGCCGCGCAGCCCTTGCCCGTCGTGGAGGCGGTGGTGGCGCATGAGGTGGCGCACGAGGTGCTGGGCCACATCGGCACACGGCGGGCGCTGGCGCTGTCCATCAGCGCGGGCTTCACCGTGCTCGGCGTCGTCGCGCCCGGCGTGAACCTGGTGGACTTCCTGGTCAACCCGATCGCCGTGAGGGCCTTCTCCAGGCGCCAGGAGCTCGAGGCCGATCGCAAGGCGGTGGAGATCCTGCGCGCGATGGGCCATGCTGCGCCCCGCCGCGTCCTCGCGCTGGCGCTGTCCTCCCTCGCCGCCGCGAGCCCCAAGCCCAGGGAAGATCTGGGCGGGCTACTGGCCAGCCACCCCTCGCTCCACGAGCGGCTGGCCGCTCTCGAGCCGCTGGAGGCGCCCCTGACTCCCGTCGCCATCGCCGGCCCCGCGCAGTAGCACGACCCGCGTCCCGGCGATCCTGTCGGCGAGCCCCCGCCTGTCCGGCCCCAGCAGCAGCACCGCCGACGGGAGCCAGAGCGCCAGCGCGTCGAGCAGGCCGCCGAGCACGCGGAGCAGCGCGCGGGGGTACCCGGCCCGGGCGCCGTGGCCCCGCACCACCGCGATCCCCAGCGCCATCTGCCCCGGCGTCTGGCCGCAGCCACCCACGAAGGCGACGTGGTAGGCCATGTGGAGCGCCAGGCCGAGGGGGAGCAGCGCCCCCAGCAGGAGCAGGGCCTCCACCGCGTCCCGCCTCAGCCCGCGGAGCGCCCAGAGCCCCAGCAGCAGCCACATGGCGCAGAGGGCGACGGCGCCAAGTCCGATCAGGGCGTCGAGGAGAGCCGCGGCCCAGCGCCGCCCGAGCCCGGCCCGCGTGAGCGACCCTGCCTGATCAGTCACCGGCTGGCGGGCCGTAGAGACGCCGGTACTCCTCCCAGGACACGGTCACCCGCTTGACGAAGGCCCGGGTCTCGTTGAACGGGATGTGCTCTACCCAGACATCGATATCGTCCCCGTGGCGCGTGGCCCACCATTCCCGCACTCGCGTGGGGCCGGCGTTGTAGGCGGCGATGGCGAGGCGCGGCTCCCTGAACTCGCGGACGAGCCCGGCCAGGAAGGCTGTGCCCAGCTCGAGGTTCGGGCCGGGCTCCTCCAGCACCTCGCCGCCCTGGAAGGCGAGCCCGCGCTGCCGTGCCATCGGGCGCGCCGTCTCGGGCATGAGCTGCATGAGGCCGCGGGCCCCCACGCGCGAGCGCGCCCGCGGGTTGAAGGAGGACTCCTCCCGCACCACCGCGGCAACAAAGAGCGGGTCGAGGGCGGCGCGGGAAGCGGCACCGGTCAGCTCCGTGCGCCATCCCAGCGGATAGAACATCTCCCAGAACGCCCGCGGCAGCCAGGGGTGCCCGGCCCGCGCCAGCCCCAGGAAGTCGCGCCTCAGGATACGAAGGGCGAGGTGATAGCGCGCGTCCTCGACGTAGGCGGCAGAGATGGCGAAGAGCCGCACCGGCTCTCCGGCGGCTCGCCGGGCCAGCTCCTCCATCTCGCCGTCGGCCCAGGCCGAGAGGCCCACGGCCCGCAGGGCCTCGACCTTGGCGTAGCGGGGCTCCCCGCGGAGCGGATCAAGCGGATCGGCCGGAAACGACAGGGCGCGAGGCGCCCCCTCCGTCGGTGCGGTCACCGGCCTGCGCGTCATCCGCCGTGAGGCCAGCAGCCCGTAGTAGCTCCGCGGCGCGCTCGCCGCCAGCGCCGCCCATTGCCGGGAAGCTTCGTCCATGTCCCCGCGCTCCTCGCGGGCCCGCCCCATCCAGTAGCCGCCGGCCTCCCGGTAGTTCGAGCCCCCGCGCACGGCGGCCAGACGCCCCCAGCGGAGCGCCGCCTCTTCGAGGCTCCCGCGGAGCCAGGCGAGCCAGCCGAGCCGCCAGAGGGCGCGCCCCGCCTCGTCCGCCTCCGGATACTCGGCAGCAAGCCGGCGGTACACCGCCTCGGCCTCGGCCGGCAGCGACGCGGCCTCCAGCAGCTGCGCCTTCAGGAGCAGGGCCTCCGGGGCCTCGGGGCTCTGGGGATGATTGCGAACCAGGAGATCGAGGGCGGCAATGGCCGCAGGCCGGGAGCGCTGCAGGAGCCGCGCCCGCTCGAGCAACCATGGGGGCCGCCTCGCCGCGTCGGCCAGTGACAGCGCGCGGTCCACCGCTCCCAGGGCCTCCTCCGCGCGCCCCGTACGCCGGGCCGCCTCGGCGACGACGCGGAGGGCGCGCAGCACCGTGTCGCCCGCCGCCCCGTCCCGCAGGAGCGCCTCCGCCTCGGCGCGGGCCGTCCCTGCCAGTCCCGCCGCGAGGAGGCGCTCGGCGCGGTCGAGCCGCTCCCGCGTGGTCACGGGCAACACCACCGCTCCGCGGTCGGCCAGGAGCCGCTCCTGCTTCTGCGCGGGATCGGCCTGGGGTGAGCCCGGAGCGCCGATCCAGATCGCCCGGAGGAGGCGGAGCCCCTCGGCCGGCCGGCCCGTGGCCAGGAGCGCCTGGGCCAGGGCGTACCGTGCCCCCGCGCTCTCCGGATGTTCGGGATAGCGGTCGAGGAAGCGGCGATAGTGCAGGGCGGCCCCCGCGTCGTCTCCCGCCCGGGCGGCCTCCCGCGCCGCCAGCAGGAGGGCGTCGTCCAGGAGCGGCCCGTTGCCGGCCTTCTCCGCCGCGCGGAGCGCCACCTCTCTGGCGCCGGCGGGGTCCCCGAGCCGGGACAGCGCCTCGGCCTGGAGCAGCAGCGCATACTCGGGGATGGGGGTGGGTGCTGCGGCGATGTCGGCGAAGTCGCGGGCGGCCGCCTTCGCATCCCCGTTGCGGTGCTGCGCCAGCGCGGAGGCCAGCCGCCCCCGCCACTCGGGGCTGAGCCTCACCGGTGTGGCCGTCGCAGGCGCTCTGGGGAGGGCATGGCCTGCACCGAGGGCGGCGCTGTGACCCAGGCCGACCAGCACCGCGACGGCGACCACCGGGAGCCCCCCCCACATGACGCCAGTGTACCCCCTCGCGGGCCCTCGCTTCCGCCCCCTGCGCGAGGCGCCTGCGCGGGGGGAAGCGCGCGCAGGGCCTCATCGAGGAACGGCCACGGCCTCCGCGGCGTCGTCCCGGTCCCGCACCTCCTACTGCGGGAGGGCGTGGAGGGAAGCGGCCCGGGCGGCGCGGCGCGTGTAGAGGATCCGCTGCAGCGCCGTGACGTGGGTGAGCGCGGCGAGGAGCGCCATCGCGGGGACCAGGAGGTTGAAGAGGGCGCCCGCGATGAGCAGGATGAGGCGCTCCGGCCGCTCCATGATGCCGATCTCGCAAGCGATGCCGATGGACTGGGCGCGCGCCTTGGTGTAGCTCACCATCACGGTCCCCACGAGACCCGCCATGGTGAAGGCGCTTCCGGGCCCGTCCCCCGCGCGCTGGCAGAGAACCAGGATGCCCAGCAGCACCACGAGGTCGGAGTAACGGTCCACGACGGAGTCGAGAAAGGCCCCGAAGAAGGACTCCTGGCCCGCCATCCGGGCCAGCGAGCCGTCGAAGAAGTCGAAGAGCCCGGACAGCGCCAGGAGCACCGCGGCGAGCCGGAGCTGTCCCTCGGCGAAGGCCCAGGCCGCGAGACAGGACACGCCGAGCCCGACGATGGTGAGGTGATTGGGTCTCAGGCGCGCCCGCAGGAGCAGGCGCGCCACGGGATCGCCGATACCCTGGAAGCGGCTCTTGTAGTGGCTCAGCATCTCGCCGCCGCGCTACAGGGGCTTGAGCAGCGCATCCTCGAGGGCCTCCCGGAGCCGGTCCATGGCGGCCGGCTCCTCGAGGCGGCGCCCCTGCCGGTCGGCGACGTAGAAGGTGTCGTAGGCCTGGTCGATCTCCGTGGCGATGCGTGCGCTGCCGATATCGAGCCCGAGCGTGGCGAAGGTGCGGGTGATGAGGTAGAGGAGCCCCACCCGGTCGGGGCACTTGACCTCCACCACGGTGTGCGTGTCCGAGAGGTGGTTGTCCACCGAGATCTTGGGCGGTCCGGGCACGGGTTCCTCGGCCCGGCGCGCGGCGCGGCGCGCCGCCAGGAGATCCTCCACGGCCTGCTCGCCCCGTAGCACGCGGTGCAGGGAATCCAGGGTGCGGCGCCACCGGGCATCGTCCGTCACCGTGCCGCCGAACGGGTCGTTGACCTGGAAGGTGTCCAGCGCGATCCCGTCGGCCCGGGTGTGGATCTGCGCGGAGAGGATGTTGACCCCCTCGGAGGCCAGCGTGCCTGCGATGAGCGAGAAGAGCCCGGGTACGTCCCGCGTGGCGAGGACCAGCTCGGAGGAGCCGAGATCCGGATGGTGGAACAGCTCCATCGCCGCCCCGTCCTCCTCGAGCCGCTCCACGAGCCGCAGATGCGCGGCGATGCGCTGCGGCGGCGTGGTGATGACGTAGCGCTCCGACATCATGGCCAGGTGGGCCAGCACCGCGCGCCGCGTGCCCTCGCGCCCCAGCTCGTCCCAGACCCGGCCGGCCACGCGGTCCCGGTTCACGCGCTCGGAGCGGCCGCCGGTGAGCCGGGCCATGGTGCGCGCGCACAGCTCCCACAGGATCCGCGCCTGCCAGCCCGTCATGATGCCCGGGCCCACCGCCCGCATGTCGGCGACCGTGAGGAGGTAGAGCATGCGGAGGCGCTCGGGCGTCTCCGCCGCCTCCGCCAGCGAGGCGATGGTCTTCGGGTCGTCGATGTCGCGCCGCTGGGCGACGTGCGACATGGTCAGGTGGTGCGCCACGAGGAAAGTCACCGCCTGGGCGTCCTCGGGCGGCAGCCCGATGCGCGCCGTCAGCTCCTCGACGAGGGGGATCCCCTTGGCCACGTGCCCGTGGCCCTTCCCCTTGCCGATGTCGTGCAGCAGCATGCCGAGCATCAGGAGATCCGGGCGCGCGACGTCGTTGAGCACCTCCGCCGCGCCCTCGGCCTCGGCGGAGTGCCCCGGTGCGAGGGCCTCCAGGTTCTCCACGGCCAGCAGCGAATGCTGATCGGCGGTGAACCGGTGATAGACGTCGTACTGCACGAGGCAGGTCAGCGCGGCCCACTCGGGCAGGTAGCGTCCCAGGAGCCCCAGCTCGTGCATCCCCCGCAGGGTCTGCGCGACCCGCCCCCAGTCCCGGCAGATGGCGAGGAAGAGGTCCCGCACCTCGGGGGAGGCCTTCCACCGCTCGTCCAC
Source organism: Candidatus Rokuibacteriota bacterium (assembly GCA_016188005.1). Classification (NCBI taxonomy): domain Bacteria; phylum Candidatus Rokuibacteriota; species Candidatus Rokuibacteriota bacterium. The sequence continues at coordinate 20,995 of JACPIQ010000083.1, forward strand.
GAGGTCCAGCGAGTCCTCCACGGCGCGCTCGAGGTCGATCCCCAGCTCGGCGCCGAGCCGGTGCGAGTGCCAGAACACCTTCATGAGCCGGAGTGGATCCTCGCGGAACGCGCGGCCGTCGGGCTCCACCAGGCGGAGCTGCCCGTCGAGCACGAAGAGCCCGTCGGCCAGCGCCTCCTGCCGCAGCCGGCGTCCCACGGGGCGGGGGCGCGAGAGTGTCTCGCGGCAGCGGGCGATGAGCCGCCGGGAGACGCGGTGGATCACCCGCGCGTGCAGGTAGTAGTCGCGCATGAACTTCTCCACGCCCAGCGACACCTCGTCGCTCGCATAGCCGAAGTTCTTGGCAATCTGCGGCTGCACGTCGCGCGACAGCACGTCGTTCTTGTGGCCGGAGAGGAAGTGCAGCTCGTTGCGCACGCGCCAGAGGAAGGTGAGCGCCGCGTCGGCCGTACGCTGCTCGCGGTCGGTGATGAGCCGCTTCTCCGCCAGCTCCCGCAGCGTGCGCGTGCCGAACTTCGTGGAGGCCAGCCACATGGCCGTGTGGATGTCGCGCAGCCCCCCGGCGGACTCCTTCACGTTGGGCTCACCCATGTACGGCGAGCCGCCGAACTTCCGGTAGCGCTGGTCGCGCTCGGCGAGTGTCGTCTCCAGGAACTGGCCGAAGTCCTTCCGGTAGACGTTCTCGGCGAGCACCTTGCGGAAGCGGCCGAAGAGCCGCCGGTCGCCGACGAGGTAGCGGGCCTGCTGCATGGAGGTGCGGCTCGTGAAGTCGGTGCGGGCCATGGCCACGCAGTCGGGGAGGCTCCGCAGCGAGTGGCCCACCTGCAGCCCGAGGTCCCAGAGCGTGTAGAGCAGGCCCTGCGTGGCGCGCTGGACCATGGGCCCCAGGTCGCCGTCGTAGATCACCATGAGGTCGAGGTCCGAGAGCGGGTGCAGCTCGCCGCGGCCATAGCCGCCCAGCGCCACGAGCACCATGGGCGCCGGCGGCGCGCCCTCCTGCTTGGCGTCCTGCACGGCCAGGCCGTAGAGCGTGGCGAGGAAGCCGTCCATGAACGCGGCGTAGGCCTGGACGGACTGCTGGCCGGAAGCGCCGCCGAGATGCGCTGCCCGGAGGAAGTCGACGTTGGAGGCGAGGTGCTGCCTGAGGAGCTCCAGGCGCAGCCGCCGACGGCGCTCGGTCCGCTCGGCCGGCGCGCCCTCGAGGCCCTTCTCGGCCTGGGCCTCCACCCGCCGCACCTGGCGAAAGAGCTCCCCCGTCATGGCGAAACGGTACATGCGGGGCTGAAGGCTGTCAAATCTGGCGCAGACTTGCCCCTCCGGCTACAATGGCTCTCCATGCGACGCATCTGGCGCGCGGCGCTCGATCAGGTGACGCCCTACGAGGCGGGCCCCTCGCTCGAGGAGATCGAGCGGACCCTGGCCATGGAAGGCGTCGTGCGCCTCTCTGCCAACGAGAGCCCGCTGGGCCCCTCGCCGACCGTGATCGAGGCGCTGCGCCGGGAAGCCCGGCGCGCCCACCTCTATCCGGACGGCGGCGCCACGGCGCTGCGGGTGGCGCTCGCGCGCGCGCTGGGCGTCGAGCCCGAGTGGCTGATCATCGGCAACGGGGCCGACGAGGTGGTGACGTTCATCGGGCGCGCGGCGCTGGATCCCGGCGACGAGGTGCTGATCCCCGACCCGTCCTTCGAGCCCTACGCCACCGAGGCCGCGCTCGGCGGCGCCACCGTCGTGCGGAGCCCGCTGGCCGGCTACCACACCGACCTCGACGACATGCGCCGCCGGATCACCCCGCGCACGAAGCTCGTCTTCGTCTGCACGCCGCACAACCCGGCCTCCACCATCGTCCGCGGGAGCATGCTCCTGCGCTTCATCGAGGGGCTCGGCGACGACCCGCCCGTCGTCGTGGTGGACGAGGCCTACCGGGATTTCTGCGACGACCCGGACACGCCCGACGGCGTGGTGCTCCTGCGCCGCTTCCCGAGGGTGATCGTCATGCGGACCTTCTCGAAGATCGCGGGGCTGGCCGGACTGCGCGTGGGGTACGCCATCGCGCGGCCGGAGGTCATCGACCGCCTGAACCGGGTGCGGGCCCCCTACAATGTCAACCGGTTCGCCCAGGTGGCGGCGCTGGCGGCCCTCGAGGACTCCACCCATCTCAAGCGGACGCGCGGACTCGTCCTCGCCGAGCGCCCGCGGCTCCTGGCCGCGCTGGAGGCGCGGGGCGCCGGGGTGGCGCCGTCGCAGGCCAACTTCCTGCTGGTTCGCGCCGGCGAGCAGGCAGGGCCCCTCCGGCAAGCGCTCATGAAGGCGGGCCTCCTGGTGAGAGACGGCGAGGGGCTGGGCTTCCCGGGCCACCTGCGCATCGCGATCGGGACGCCAGAGCAGAACGACCGGGTGCTCGGGGTCTGGGACCGCGTCCTCTCCCGGTAGCAGGGCGCCGACAAAGGCCCATCTGCGGAGGTACGGCGCCCTCGGCCGCACGCTCAACGCGGCTCGCTCACGCTCGCCCGGATCTCCGGATCCGCTCACCTCGCCTCCGGCTCGGCTCGCCAAGCTGAGTACGCCTCGCGCGCAGCCGTCGGGCGCCGCCTCGCATCTGGACCTTTCTCGGCGCCCTGCGGGTGCTGGAGGGGGGCGCCGGGGCGGGAACCTAGCGGCGCCTGGGGGGGAGGCCGTCGCGGGCCGCCGGCCGGACGGGGGCAGCCTTGGCCTTGGGCGCCCGTGTCACGGCCAGCCGCGAGAGCACCTCCTCCCGCTCGGTCCGGAGCGCCTTGACCTGCTGCTCGAGCAGCGTCACCTGCTGCTCGGCGTGGGTCGACTTCGACCGCAGCATCTCGGCCTCGGCGTACACGTCCTTCAGTTCGACCCTGAGCCGCTGCGCCTCGGTGCGGCTCTCCGCCCACTTGCCCCAGAGCACCGCCACGAGCACCACCAGGACGAGCGCGGCCCCGATCAGGAACCACGGGCGCTGCGGGCGTACGAGATCCAGGTCGTGACTGTCCATCTCGGTCATCTCCGTCGAGTCCCCGCCTCGAAGTATCATGGCGCCAAGTCTAGCACCCGCCAGCGACGGGGGGCGAGGATTTGGTACCATGCGGAGGTGGAACCGGGACGGCTCCCCCGCTCCTGCCAGCGCGCGAGGCGCCGGGCCTCCGGCCATTGCCCGACCTGATGACGCGATCCCTTCCGGCGGACGACAGCGCCGCGTGCCTGGCCTCGCTCGACGCCGCTCTGGCGACGGGCGCCCTCCCGGATCTCGCCGGCGTCTCCGAAGCCTCGCTGGACAGCGCGCTCCGCGCCCTCGTGAGAGAGCACGGCGCCGCCGCGGCGCCCCTGATCGCCCGGCTGGCCCACGAGCCGCCGGGCAAGGCCCTGCGCAAGGTGGCCCGGCGGGCGCTGTACCGGCTCGAGCAATCCGGGATCGCCGCCCCGGGCGTCGTGGCCGCCCCGGCCCGGGCGCCCATCGTGAGGCGACAGCCGGAGCGCGCCGTCGCCGCCTGGCTCTCCGGCATCGACGGGTCCGGGTCGCGCGCGGTCTGGATTCTCTTCGAAGGCGGGCTCGGCGGGGCGCTGACGCTCTGCTCGCTTCTCCTCAACGACGAGGCGGGCATCGTGGACGTGGCCGGCGGTCCCATCACCCGCAAGCGCCTCGAGGCCGAGCTCGCCTCGCTCCGCGAGAGCCAGAAGCTCCCGTGGGTCGAGAGCGATCCCGGCCGCGCCTGCGCCCTCGTTGACGAGGCGCTCGCCGCTCACGCCGGCGCGAGCACGGACCCCCCGACGGGCTTCTCGCGCTGGCGCGCGCTGTTCGACTCTCGCCCCGCTGCCGACGCGCCGCCTGAGGCGGCGCCCGCGCCGGAGGCAGATCCGACCCTCGTGGGGCGGTCGGCCGAGCTCATGCAGCTCCCGGAGCTGGCGGGGTGGTTCGTGGACCCCGCGGCGATCCAGGAGGACGCCGTCGCGCTCCTCGAGATGAAGGACAGCCGGCTCGTGGTGACGGACCAGGTCAAGGCGGAGCGCGAGGCGGCCATCGTGGACGGGGCCATCGCAAAGGCCTTCCGCGGGGCCGCGAGGGGGAGATGGGCGAGGCGGCTGCGAGAGATGGCGTGGATCTTCCGGGCCACCGGGCGCGAGGAGCCCGCCGCGCTCGCCCTCGCGACGGCGGCGGCGCTGAGCGACGAGTCTCGCCCAGTCGGGTCCATCCCGATCGTGCGAGCCATGGTCGGCCGGGGGCTCGAGCTGGGCGGTGAGGTCGCCCTCGGCCGCGTCAAGGCGGCCGAGGTGAGCCGCGCGCCCTCCCCGCGAGAGCACTAGCGTGATCCCCGGCCTCCGCGTCGGCCACGCGACGGACCTGGTGGGCCTCACGGGCTGCACGGCGATCCTCCCGGACCGGCCCGCCGTGGGCGCCGTGGAGATCTCCGGCCGCGCCGCGGGAGTCTACGGGATCGAGTTCCTCGACCCCCGCCACGTCGCGCCCACCACGCATGGCGTCGTCCTCTCCGGGGGCAGTGCCTTCGGGCTCGAGTCCATCTGGGGCGCCATGGAGTACCTCGAGGAGCACGGGGTCGGCTTCCCCGTGGGCGTCACCGTGGTGCCGCTGGTGGCCGGCGCCATCGTCTTCGACCTCGGCGTGGGCGATCACCGCGCCCGGCCCGACCGGGCCATGGGCTATCAGGCCGCTGCGGCCGCGCGGCCCGGTCCCGTCGCCGAGGGCAATGTGGGCGCCGGCACCGGCGCCACCGTGGGCAAGCTCCACGGCCACGCGCGCGCCATGCGCGGCGGACTCGGCTCGGCCGTCACGCGGCGCGCCGGGGTGACGGTCGGCGCAGTCATGGTGGTGAACGCCGTGGGGGACGTGCGCGATCCCGAGACCGGCCAGCTGGTCGCGGGGGCGCGCGATGCCGCGGACGGCCGGCGGCTCATCGACACCGCCGCGGCCTTGCGCGCAGGCGCGCCGGCGCCCACGTTCCACACCACGAACACCACCATCGGCGTCGTGGCGGCGACGGCCGCCCTCACCAAGGAGGAGGCCCGGGACGTGGCACGCATGGCCACCGCGGGCTTCGGGCGGGCCCTCTCCCCCCCGCATCTCGACACCGACGGGGATGCGCTGTTCTGCCTGTCGGTGGGGGAGGCGCCAGCCGACCTGGAGGCGGTGGGCCAGGCGGCGGCCGAGGTCGTGGCCCAGGCCATCGTGCGCGCCGTCCGCGCGGCGGGCTCCCTGCCGGGACTGCCCGCCGCGCGGGACCTCTGAGCCGGCGGCGCCGGCGCGCCCGACACCTCCGCTCGATGGCGGGAGCCAGGGACGCGGCCACCACCGTCGGCCGGGCAGGCGCGGGCCCGGGGGGCGGCCACGGCGGTGACGCTCATGCGGGCGGGACTGTCTCTGCCGCCGGGTGGAAGACCGGGAGGACGTGCCCGGCCATGAGCTCCATCGAGCGCAGCACCTGCCGGTGCGGCAGCCCGCCGAAGTTGGCGATGGCGAGGAAGTGGGTGAAACCCGCCGCCTCATAGCGGCGCGCCACGCGGACGACCTCGTCGGGGTCGCCGAATGCCACCACGTCCTGCGCCACGAGGGTGTCGAACGGGCGCTGCACCGCGTACAGGCGTGTCCGCACGTAGCGCTCCATGGGCTCCCGCGCCTCGGCCCGCGCCCCGGCCGTGCTCTCCGCGCAGTGGCAGTGGAAGCCGAACGGCACCGTCGCCTCCTCCGGGCGGCCGCCGGCCCGCACGTAGGCCTCCTTGTAGGCGGCGACGCCCGCCCGCATCTCCTCGAGCGTCTCCGCGCTCGCGTACGGGATGAGCATCACCGGCAGCCCCCTGGCGCCGATGCGCACCGCGGTGTCGGCCCGGAGGGTGGCGATCCACAGGGGGGGCCGCGGTGTCTGGAGCGGCAGTACGTTGAGCCGCACGTCCTCGACGCGGTGGAACTTCCCGGCATAGGAGAAGCGCTCGCCCGTCCAGGCGCGGAGCAACACCTCCAGGGCCTCGTCGAAACGCTCCCGCCTCTCCTCGAGGGGGAGCCCGAAGCCCGCGTACTCGTGCCGGAGGTATCCCGCCCCGACGCCGAGGTTGAGCCGCCCGCCGGAGAGCACGTCGACCATGGCATAGTCCTCGGCGGTGCGGAGCGGGTTGTCAAAGGGCAGGACGACCACGGCCGACCCGAGGCGGATCCGCCGCGTGCGCTCGGCGGCGGCGGCCAGCCACACCGGCGGGCGCGGGATGGCCCCATACTCGTGGAAGTGGTGCTCCGCAATCCAGAAGGAGTCGAAGCCGAGGGCGTCGGCCGCCTCCGCCTGGTCGAGCAACTCGCCGTAGAGCTCGCTCGCGCGGCGCCTCAGCTCCTCCGGATAGTGATCCGCGACGGAGAAGATGCCGACCCGCATCACTGGCCGTCCTCGTACTCGGGGACGATGGGCCGCACGCTGTCCCGCTCCCCGGCCAGGCGGTCGGCCACAAGCCTCACCTCCCGGAGCCGCGTCTCGCTGAAGCGGAAGCGCGGCTCCCTGGCGTAGGCCGCCCAGCTCCGCATGTAGTCCGCGTCGCTCAGGCCCAGCGCCACGTCCGAGATCCGCGCCGGGGTGGCGAAGTCCGCCATGATCCCGACCTCCTCGAAGGAGTCGGGACGCCGCCCGTCCAGGAAGGCCTCGAGCGCCGGCGGATGAGGCCCGTGAGGCAACCCCACCGGGTGCACCGACACCATGCCCTCGCGGAAGACGCCACCCCGGCTGAAGAAGTCGCCGAAGTGGTAGGCGATGGTCTCGAGGTAGTCCAGGTTCTTGTGGAAGAAGGGGATCCACATCCCCTCCTTCTCCACGGAGCGGACGGTGAAGACGCAGAGATAGCAGCCGGGCAGGATGAACACCGTGTGGCCCGAGGGCGGCACGTGGGAGCGGTCGGCGCAGAGCGGCCGCACGTCCTCCACGGCGAGCTTGTAGGGCAGGTAGCTGCCGCGCCAGCCCACCGCGTCGAAGGGATGCGTCGGGTGGACGCGGCGCGTGTAGGCGGCGTCCACCTTGGAGACGACCTCGAAGCGCCCCGCCTCGTTGCGCGTCTCGAGCGACAGCGGAAAGCGGTAGTCGCTGCGGCTGTGGGTGATGAACTGCCCGGTGGTGGGGGCCTCGGCCTTGTCGGGGTCGCCGGCGAAGCTCTCGTACATCCAGTAGTACTGGGGCCCCGCCCCGAGCTCGAAGCGGTGGGTGATCCCCTTGGGCACGACGAGGAAATCGCCCTTCGTGTAGGCCACGGGGCCGAACGTCGTCTCGAGGGTGCCGGCGCCCTGGTGGACGAAGTAGACCAGCGTGGCCGAGTGGTGCTCGAAGAAGTAGTCCATGGATGCCCGGGGCGCCGTGACGTTCATCGCCACCGTGGCGTTGGCCACGAGGCGGGCCATCCCGCGATAGACGTCGCGCGGCGCGGCGGGCGCCATCACCTCGAGCGCGTGGTGGACCCCGCCGAGGGGGCGCAGGGGGGAGTCCCAGTCGGGCGCGAAGGCGCCGGCCGGAAGCTGCCGCGTCTCGCCGGGCAGCCAGTTGCTGGGCGGGTAGAGGTGATAGGTGTGGCTGACCTTGCCCGCGAAGCCGCCACGGCCGTGCTCCTGCTCGTAGACATGCCGGAGCAGCGAGCCCGCATGCGGCGCGCGGGGCACGATCCCGACCTCGGGAATGCCGCTGAAGTACTCGAACGTCCCCATGGGATTCCTCCCGGCCCCCCTCGCGAGAGCTGGAATGGGCCGACGCACAGAGCAACGCTGGTGCGAGATACCTAGCAAGACCGGACCGAGCTGTCAACGGCCGGGGGGCCACCGGGGGGCCGGGGGGCGCTGTCCGCCACCTCGAGCAGCGTCGCCCCCACGTCGGCCATCACCGTGACGGTGGCCAGATCGTCGTGCGGCGTCGGCGTCGCGTTGATGATCGCCACGGGAATGCCGGCCTCGGACGCCCACCGGAGCAGATCGGACACGGGCGCCACGGCCAGTGAGGTCCCGAGCACCAGCCACAGGTCGGAGGCCAGCAGGGCCCGGAGCGCGGCATCCAGGCGCTCGGGGGCCACTGGCTCCCCGAACAGCACGCCGCCGCCCTTGAGGAGCCCCTGACAGCGCTCGCAGTAGAGGGTGCCGGGGCCAGCGGCGATCCGCTCGCTGAGCAGGCCGCGGGGCACCGCGTGCCCGCAGTCGAGGCACCGCGCCCCGTGGATGTTGCCGTGGATCTCGATCACCCGATCTGGAGGGACGCCGGCCGCCTGGTGCAGACCATCCACGTTCTGCGTGACGACGGCCGAGAGGCGGCCCTGGCGGTGGAGCGCTGCGACGGCGTGGTGGGCCGCCGCAGGGCCGGCGCGCTGGACCAGACGGAAGAAGCGCTCCTCCTGGCGCCAGTACTCCGCGCGCGCCTCTGCCGAGGCGAGGAAGTCCGCGAGGGTGACCCGGCGCTGTGACTGGCCGAGCCCGAAGGCGCCGCGCACGTCAGGCAGGCCCGTTTCCGTGCTCACGCCGGCGCCGGTCAGCACGCCGATCCGCCTGGCCCGGCGGACCAAGTCGAGCAGCGTCCGGCGGGACAGCCAGGCGGCGCGACTCCGCTCCGCACTCGTGATGCTCTCGAGCGGCAGGGGTGCCGGGCAGCCGGGGAGCCATCGGCGGAGCGCGTGAACCCGGAGCACGGCCAGGACCGCGAGCGTGACGAGATTGAACGGAGCCACCAGGGGTGGCAGCCACGCGGGAGCGACGGACAGAGCGCCCCACCAGAGGCCGCCCGCCGCTGCCGCCCCGAGCCCGGCCACGAGCAGGGAGATCCCGGTGAACGGCAGATACACGGCGCCCAGCGCCATCGCCGTCGGGACGGTGTTGGCGATCAGGCCGGGCTCGATCGCCACGCCCAGGAGCAGGCTCATCGCCACGCCGCAGAGCGCGCCCAGCAGGCCGGCAAGCGCGAGGAGCCGCGAGTGGGCGACCAGGCCCAGGAAGAGAGCGGTCCAGCCGAGGAGCTCCCAGCCCACCGCCAGGTGTGGCGCTCCGGTCGCACGGCCGAGAAGGGGAGCGGTGAGCCAGACGAGGACCAGGGCAGGGAGCGCCAGCGTCGGGATCTGTCTCGGCATGAAGAGCCGGTAGGCCAGGCGCGTGAGCGGGGCCGACGCGGCAGCGGCGGCGACGAGGCCGGCCCACGTGGCAGGCCCGGGCTCGAAGAGCACGCCCCAGTAGAGGCCGACCAGGACACCGGCATATGCGTACAGCCCGCTGCGCCACGGCCGTCGCGGGTAGCCGCGCGCCAGGGCCACCAGGGTGGCCGCCGCGCCCCCCACCGCGCCCATGCCCGTCGCGCGCGGGGCGAGCAAGGCGAAGCCCACGAGGAAGGCGAGGCCGCTCAGGGCCGAGGCACAGAAGAACACCTGCCCGTGGGCTGCGGCCCATGCGCCAGCCGCTGCGGGGGCGCCCCGTGCGACGCCGAGGAGCGTCACGGCCTCCGACGAGGCCTGGTCGACAGCGGCCCGAGCCTCGGCGGGAGCCGGTCCCGGCCCACGAAGTGCTCCAGGGACTCGGCCTCGCGGAGGAGATCGGCGCGTCCAGCCGACACCAGCACCACGGCCGGCCGCGGCTGGATGAACTGCAGCGACTGGGAATCCGTGTAGGCGCCGCAATTCTTGACCACCAGCAGCACGCCGCGCCGCAGCGGAGGCAGGCGAAGCCCCGAGCCCAGGCAGTCCACCTGCATGCAGAGGGGGCCGAACAGCGTCACGTCCTCCACGGACAAGGGCGTGGTCTCGGTGGGGGCGATGTCGAGCAGGGAGTAGTAGGCCGTGGGCAGCAGGTGGACGCCGGCGTCGAGCACCGCAGCCTTGGCACCGCCCGGCAGGCGCTTGACCGCCGCGACCGTCGTGAGCAGGAACACAGGGTGCTCCACGACGGCCCGGCCGGGCTCGAGCACGAGCTTCGGCGGGCTGGCAAGGCGCCGGAGCGCTGACGCGAGCGGCTTCGCGATGGCCCCCGCAAAGGCCGGGAACACGTCGTCTGGCGATGTGCCCGGACGGCCGCGCGCATAACGGTGCCGGTTGGGGAAGCCGCCGCCCAGGTCCAGCATCTCCCAGCGGACGCCGTGGCGCTGCTCGAGCTTGGCCATCAGCGGGATGACCAGGGCCAGCAGGTCTCTGAACACTTCAGGCCTCGGCAGATCGGTGCCAAGGTGGATGTGGAGCCCGGCCAGCCTGAGGGACGCGGACTCCGCCACACGACGCGCCGCCTCCTCCGCCAGCCCCGCCTCCAGGCTGAAGCCGAACTTCTCCCAGGGCGTCTCCGTGACCGCGACGGCCAGCCGGAGGCCGATGGCGGGCGTGCGGCCCATCTCGCCAGCGACGCGCTCGAGGGCCGTGAGCTCGTCGAAGTTGTCGACGTTGATCCACGCGCCCGCCTTGACGGCGCGGCGAAGGTCCTCGTCGGTCTTGTAAGGACCGTTGAAGATCGTGCGCTCGCCGGGCACGCCGAGCTGCTCGGCCATGTCGTGCTCGAGCCCCGAGACCACCTCGGCCCACGCCCCTTCCTCGTGCAGGATCGCGCGGATGCCCGTGAGGTAGTTCGTCTTGTACGAGTACGCCACCTCGGTGTGGGGGTACACCTGGCGGAACGCGGCGCGGAAGGCCCGGAACTCCTCGCGCAGCCGTGCTTCCGCAACGACGAAGAGCGGGGAGCCGAACTGGCGCGCCAGCGCGCGCACGTCACAGCCGTCGAGGCTGTCCACCACGCTCGTCGGCACGAGCGGGGCCCGGGTGTTGAGCGCGGCTCCGGAGTACTTGCTGATCGCGCCGAAGGTGTGGCGCGTGAGCCCCATGGGCTCATAGGGCCGCTTCCGGCTCGGCCGTGAGGATCCCCTAGCCGACATGGCCGCCGACCCTCCCTTCCACCGCCAGGGTCGCCATCCGGTCGATCGGAGAGGTCGCGTCCCAGGCCATCCGCACGTAGAAGCTCTTCGGGCGGGCCTCGAGGGAGACGACACGCTCGCCGCGAGCCAGCCGCACGGCGGCCCAGGGCAGGTTGGCGCCGGCGCCAGCCGAGAGGTAGACCCAGCCGGGGAAGCGCGGGTTCACCTCGATGAGGAACGCGCCGCGCCGCGGATGGCGGATCACCTCGAGCTCGAAGGGGCCGACCCAGGCGAGCGCCTCGGCAAACCGGTCGGCCAGGCCCTTGAGCCGGCGGTCACTCACGACAGAGCCGCCCCACGTGTTGCCGTTCAGCGTGCGGATCTCCTTTCGCACCACCACCGCGCCCACCACGCGATGGCGTCGGTCCGCCACGGCGGCGATGCCGAACTCCTCGCCGTCGACGTATTCCTGGGCGATCAGGGGAAAATTCCACGTGGCGGCCAGCCGCCGCGCCATGACCCGCGCCTCTGCCGGCGATCTCACGACCCGGGCGTCGGCCAGCGGGCCCTTGAGGACGAAGGTCGCCCCCAGCTCCTTGGCGGCGTCCGGCAGATCGTCGAAGCCCGCGATGGACATCGCGCGCGGCAGCCGGAACTTGCGCGCGGCGAGCGCCGGCAGCCGCGGCTTGGAGGCCGCGGCCAGCGCGTCGGCCGTCGGGACGAGCGCCGCCACGCCCGCGGAGGCCAGGCGAGGCACGAGCCAGGACACGAGTGGGATCTCGATGTCCAGCGTGGGCAGCAGGCAGTCCACACCCGCGGCGCGGCATTGCTCGACGAGCGCATCCGGATATCCGCCCTCCTCCCGCGACGGGAAGGGCAGCAGGCGCACCTCGTCCCAGAGCCCGTCCACGTAGGCGCCAGTCGCCAGCACCTCATGGGTCAGGCCCACCAGTCCTGGCGGCGGGGATGCCAGCCGCAGCGAGCGGGCCACCGTCAGGCCGGGAGAGGGGTTGTCCGAGGCGTTGAGGCCCGTGATGGCGACACGCCCCGACCGCGCGAGGGCGCCCTTCGCGGCCCCGGGCGCCGCAGGCGCCCCGGCCGGCCGCAGCAACCCGACCCGCACCTGCCGCCCGTCGAGGCAGGCGAGCGGGTTACCCGCGAAGACGTGCTCGGCGACCACCCGCGCGAACAGCCACCCCGGCCTGGCTCCGAGCGATTCGCCGTCGTCACCCAGGGCCAGACGCACCAGCAGGGCGGGGAGGTTGGCATCCGCGTCCGCAGCCAGCGCGATCCAGGACGGGAACCGCGGATTGATCTCGAAACAGTAGGCGCGACCGTCGGGCGAGCGGATGAACTCGGCCTCCAGGCCGCCGTCCCAGCGGAGGGCGCGCACGAGGCGGCGCGTCTCCGCCACGAGCCCCGGCTCCTCCACCGTGACACCCGCCCAGGCGGTGCCCTTGTTCGTGACCGACAGCTTCTTCATGACGGCGACACCGAGCAGCTCACCGCGCCGGGCAACCACGGCCACGTCGTACTCCTCGCCGTGGACGAGAGGCTGCGCCAGCAACGGGTACCCCCACTGCGCGGCCAGCTCCGTGCCCGCCACGCGGAACTCCTCGACCGAGTGCGCCACCGCCGAGTCGACCAGGGCGCCCTTGAGCACCTGAGGGTAGCGGAGGCGGGCGGCGGCGCGCCAGACGGCATCGGCCGAGCCCAGCACTTCCGTCTCCGGCGTCGCCACCCCCGCTCGCCGGGCCAGCGCCGCCAGGCGCGCCTTCGCGCAGGCGTGGAGGGCACCTGTCGAGGGCAGGCAACTGCGGACGCCCAGGCGCCGCAGCGTCCCCCGCAGCCTCGCGTAGTGATCGAGCTCGCCGTCGAGCGTCGGGATCACGACGTCCAGCGGGTGGCGGCGGACGATGGCGGCCAGCCGTGCAGCCAGCGGCCCACGCCCGGCCCACGGCGAGGGGACGAGGGCGTGGGCATCGACGAGGTCGGGGGCGAAGGCGCCCGTCACGAGCCGGTCCGGGATCAACGCCAGGATGCGCCACGACGGATCGGCCCGGCGGAGCGCGCGGATCACCGCCAGCCCCGGGTGAGGGTTGTCCGTGGCATGCAGTCCGGTGACGCCGATCCAGGTCTCACCCATCGACGCTGGCCAGCCCTTCCTCGACGAGCTGGGCGACGAAGCGAGCCAGGTCCGCACGGACCGTCTCCAGATCCACCTCGAAGGCCTCCAGGACAGCGGCGATGACGTCCTGGGTCGCCGCGCCCTCGCTCAGCCGGAAGGACGCCAGCGCCGCCGAGCCGTTCAGGGAGTACACCCTGCCGGTGCGCTGATCGAAGAGAAAGCCGCGCTCGGGCCCGACCTTGAGCGTCACCGACTCCGCGAAGCGGACGGATGGCGGCAGGCCCCCGCCGGCCATCACTTCGCCGCCTTTCCCAGCGCCTGCAGGCCCTGCAACGCGTCGGGGTAGTCCCGCTCCGCCTGGAGGCTCCGGCGGAAGAAGGGTTCCGCCTCCGCTCGTTTCCCGAGCTTGAGCGAGGTCCAGCCGAGACCGCTCCACGGATCCGGCCAGTCGGGATGACGCTGCGTGACCTCCCTGAATTGCTGGAGCGCCCCCGCGAGATCCCCCGAGTAGTAGAGGCTCCAGGCCAGCGTGGAGGCCGCGTTGCTCAGGATCGGGTGGAGCCTCGAGGTCCCGGGGATCTCGACCTGCTCGCGCACGGGTGGCAGCGTCACGCCGGAGGCCAGCGAGCGCCGCAGCGGAGCCACGGCATCGCGGTGGCGCTTCAGCGCGTAGCGCGCGTATCCCAGACCTCGCAGCCCGTCGGCGTCGCTCGCATGCCTGGCCAGGAGCCTCTCGAACTCGGCCTCCGCCTCGGCGAAAGCGCGCTGGTGATAGAGGCTCCACCCGAGCTCTCGCCAGAGGTCGAGCCACGCAGGGCGCGCGGCGAGCAGCGTCTTCAGATCGGGAGTCGTCACGTAGCGGGCGGACTTCGTCATCGCGGCGCGGAAGTGGGCTTTCGCCTCCTCCGGCCGTCCCTGGCGCTCGGCGACCCAGGCCAGCCCGGCCAGCGGATCCGCCCAAGTCGGTTCTCTGCGGGCGACGTCGACGAAGACAGGGCGGGCCTTCGCGTAGTCGCCCTTGTAGTAGTACGTCCACCCCAGAGCGGAGCGGGCCAAGGTATCCCGCTCGTTCCGGCGCAGCACGGCCTGGAAGCGCTCGATGGCCTTGTCCCACTGGCCACGGTGATAGGCGACGAAGCCGAGCCCCCGGCGCGCGTCAGGCTCGTCGGGGACGCGATCGAGCGCCTCCTTGAAGCTCGCCTCGGCACGCAGCAGATCGCGCTTGCCCAGATAGCTCCAGCCGAGGCCGGTATGGGAGTTCGGGTATCCCGGGGACCGCCTGAGCGACTCCGAGAAGGCCGCGATGGCGCGGTCGTGCTCGCCGGACTTGTACGCGATCCAGCCGAGGCCCTCATGCGCGTAGAAGGCGTTCGGGTCGGCGGGATTCATGCGCAGGGAGCGTTCGAACTCGGCCCGCGCCTGCGCGAGATTGCCTTTCCTGTACCGCGCCCACCCGAGCAGGGTCCGGACGCGGGCGGAGTCGCCCCCCTCCCGGATCGTCTGGTCCAGGCGCGCGATGGCGCCATCGTAGTCCTGGCGCTCGAATGCGATGACCGCCAGGTCGAACTGGGCCTGGGCGATGACGGTGCCACACCCCAGCGTGATCGCCAGCGCCAGCACGATGATCCCGGGTGCGGGCGTTCTCCGTCTCACGTCCTTGACCTCAGCGGTGCTCGGGGCTTTCCCCGCCGCGTGACGGGGCTCTGTGGCGCTCCCAACTTCCCCGACGTGCACACTGCACTGTCCGGTGGCGTCCCGAGGCGTCTGGCGCCCATGCTAGCAAGGGATGTGCCAATCCGCCAGGCGATGCCTGAGCACCCATGGGCGCATCGGTCCGCATGTTGCAACCGCTCACGCCGGATGGGTAGGGCAGAGCCAAGAGTTCTTCGCGGGAACGAGTTGGGCCTGCCCGGGGCCTCCGGACCGTGCTGATTTGCACAGCCCCTGGGGTTTTGCCCACACCGGGGCCGGGCGATGGCAGCCGGGCCGGCCGGGCCGCCTTGACGTAGAATCGCCTGGGAGCCACATGAGGCGACGGTCCCTTTCCCTCAGCCGCACCTTCGCCCTCATGAGCCTCGTCATCATCGGGCTGATCACGGCGCTCCAGGTGGTGGTCCAGTGGACTCTCCTCCGTGACGACCTCCTCGAGTGGGAGCGGACGGTGAGCGCCGACGCCATCCGCACGGAGGCCTACTCGCTCCTGCGCGCCGACGATTTCCGCGATTGGCGGAACCCCGTCACCCAGGAGCGTTTCGACCGCGTCTTCCGCCGGGCGCTGGGCCGTCTGGAAATCCGACGCATCAAGCTGTACGACCCCGACATGCGCGTCATCTGGTCGGACGAGGCTCGCCTGGTGGGCATCCGCTTCCCCGGCAACGCCGGGCTCGCCGAGGCGCTACGCGGGTCGGCGGTCGCCCGCCTCGAGCGCGCGCGGCAGGCGGAGAATCTCTATGAGTGGCACTTCACGGAGAGCGTCGAGCTCTACGTCCCTCTCTCCTTCTCCCCAGGTGCCACGCCGGGCACCGCCAGCATCGTCGGCGTCGTCGAGGTCTACAAGAACCCCGCACCGGCGCTCGCGAACCTGTGGCGCGACCGCTGGACCATCGTCATCACGTCACTGGCGGGAGCCGTGCTCCTGTACGCCGTTCTGTTCGGGATGGTGCATCGCGCCTCGCGGCAGCTCGAGGTGCAGCGCCGGAACCTCGAGCGTCAGGCCATCGCGCTCAGCGGCGCCAACCTGGAGCTACGCGAGGCGCAGAAACAGCTCCGGGCGGCCGAGCGGCTTGCAGCCATCGGCGAGGTGAGCGCAGCGGTCGCCCACGGAATCCGCAACCCGCTCGCCAACATCCGCGCTGCGGCGCAGGTCGCGCTCGACCGCGTGATCGACCGCGCGGTCACGGAGAAGTATCTCGCCAGCATCATGGCCGAGGTGGACCGGCTGGGGCGCTGGCTCCGAGCCCTGCTCGACTCGGTCCGCCCGTTCGAGCTGAGGGCGGCGAGCATGGATCTCGGCGCCGTGCTGGAGGAAGTGCTCTCCCTCCTGGGCGAACGCATCGCCAGCCGGCAGGTCACGGTGGAGCGCCACCTGGCTCCTGATCTTCCCCGGTTGGTGGCTGACGAGGTCCAGCTCCAGCAGGCCTTCCTCGGGGTGCTGGAGAACGCGGTGGACGCGCTGTCCGCCGGCGGTGTGCTGCGGGTGCAGGCGGAACGCCTGGTCCGCGATGGCCAGTCGTGGGTCCGGGTGACGATCCAGGACACGGGCGAAGGTATTCCGCAGGAGCGGCTCGGGCACATCTTCGAGCCCTTCTACACGACCAAGAACCACGGCACGGGGCTCGGCCTGGCCATTACACGGCGGGTCGTGGAAGGCCACGGGGGTTCGGTAGAGGTCGAGAGCAAGCGCGGGGTCGGGACCACGGTCCTGATCACTCTGCCGGTCGAGAGCGGGCCGCCGCCGGGGTCATGATCCCATCGGTGTCGGCTCGCCGAGGCGCCACCCGCGTGCCACAGGCGGCGCGGCTCCGTCCCCGTCGAACAGGGGCGGCAGGAGGTCCGCCGCGCCGTGGCGCTCGAGGTCCCTGATCCGCTGGATGAACGCATGCGCCTTCGCGCCGCCGGCCACCGGCTCGATCAGGAGCCGCGCTTTCCGTTCGATCTCGTCCGTCCCGAGCGGCCGGGCCGGATCACCCTTCGGGACCCCGACACGCCGGCGATACGCGCGACCGTCCACCGTCTGCACCTCGACCTCGGCCGGCATCTCGCCGGTGTCCTCGAAGGCCGCCGTCATCGCGGGGTCCTCGACGAGCTCGACCTGCCGCGCAGTCGCCAGGATGCGCGGGTCGCGGATGTCCTTCTCGTCCATGCCCGCGGCCGGCGACCGGTCGTGCAGCTCGAGCGCGATCACGTACGGCAACGCGAACTGCGCGTCGATGATCGTCTGGGGCGCCGGGAGGTTGAAGGCGCCCGCGACCTCCGCGAACGTCCGCACGCGCACGCGCGCGACGTCGGCGGCGGACACGCCGTGGGCGGCGCGGAGGTGCGCGATCGCTTCCACCGCCGTGTGCGTCTAGCGGCAGCACGCGAAGGGCTTCAGCGCGACCTCCTCGAGGTGATAACGCTCGCCGAGTCCCTCGACCAGCACCCGCTCGTCGAACCGGCCCGATCCGCCCATCACCCAGAACCCGCGTGGCCCGTCGAGGAACGTCCGGTTGCCGAGGACGCCGCACCGCGTGAGCTGCGGGGCGAGGACCGCCCCCATGCTGGCCCAGCCGAAGTTGTTCTTGATCTGGCTGCGCGGCCGCTCCGCGAGCGGCAGACCGGACTTCCGCGAACAGCTGCATGATCTGCCGCCCGAGCTTGAGCTGCGTCCCGCCGATCGCGCAGCCGAGCGCGTCGAGCATCAGCGCCTTCGCCCGGGTCACCACCGAGGGCGGCAGGTCCTCGTACCGGACCCGCGCGACGAATCGAGCGATCTCTCGGGTGGGACCGCCCTCGCTCGGTGTCATCGCGCCCCCTCTCCCGCCTGGCTCGGCGAAATCCACCTCTGGCCCCCGCTAGTATAGTCGGTTACGGTAGGCGAGGCTGAGACGACAACGTACGCGCGCGGAGGAGGCCCCGAATGGAGGCTGGAACTGCGAAGAATGTCGAGACACTCATCGAGACGTTGAAGGGAAACCGCTTCAGCCCGGTGGAGTTCGTGGGAGATCGTGGCGCGGCGGCCGACCTGGTGCTCGGCATGATCCCCCTGGAGGCGACCGTCGGAGCTCCCGGCTCCACCACCGTCAGGCAGCTCGGCATCGTGGCGCGCCTCAGAGAGCGGGGGACGGCGGTCGTCGACCCTCTCGTGCCGAGCGACCTGCCGGTGGAGGAGGTCCACCGGCAGAGCCTGCGCGCCGATGTCTTGCTGGCCAGCAGCAACGCCCTGACCCTGGACGGCAAGCTGGTAAACATCGATGGCGTGGGGAACCGGGTGGGGGGCATGATCTTCGGGCCGAGGAAGGTCATCCTGGTCATCGGGACGAACAAGATCGTCCGGGATGTGAACGAGGCGCTTGACCGGATCAAGAACGTCATCGCCCCCTATCACGCCAGGACGAAGGGCAGGAGGACGCCGTGCGCGACGAAGGGGTACTGTACTGACTGCAGGTCACCAGAGCGGATGTGCAATGTCACCACCATTATCGAGAAGAAACCCAGGCTCACCGATGTCGCCATCGTCCTCGTGGGCGAGGACCTGGGCCTGGCATGGCAACCGGACTGGCCCGAGGCACGCCGGGAGAGAATCGCCGCGGCCTATCGCGAGACCAGGATCGGGTATAGAAGCGGCCTCTAGCACAGAGACAGCTGGGGTCACCGGCCCCACCCGCGCGACGCTCCAGGTCGGAAGGGCCGCCCCGCGCACACTCATGTCCGACACGCCCCTGGCGCTGGCAGTCGGCACCCGCCTCTCGGTGGGGTGAGACGCCTCATCGTGCCGGGGCCCGGAGGAGGGCACGCAGATGTCGGCGCACGACAAGAACGCCCGGCTCGACCGTCTCCTGGCCGGCGAGGGACCCGTGGTGGCTCCCGGGGTTGCCGATGCGCTCGGTGCCCGCCTCGTCGAGGTCAGTGGCTTCGACGCGGTCTATATGTCGGGCTTCGCCGTCGCCGGCAGCCTGGCCAAGCCCGATGTCGGCGTGCTGAGCATGAAAGAGGTGCTCGATCGCGCCGCGCAGATCGCCGACAGCGTCGCGATCCCCCTCCTCGTCGACGTCGACGACGGGTACGGGAACGCCGTGAACGTCGTCCGTACCGTGCGCGAATTCGAGCGAGCCGGCGTCTCGGGCCTCCAGCTGGAGGACCAGCGGACGCCGAAGCGGTGCGGCGTGCTGGCCGGCAAGACACTGATCACGCGTCGGGAGATGGTCGGCAAGATCAAGGCCTGCACCGACACGCGCAGGGATCACAACCTCAAGGTCATTGCCAGGACGGATGCGATCGGGCTCGAGGGCCTCGACCGCGCGATCGAGCGCAGCATCGCCTATCGTGACGCGGGAGCCGACCTGCTGATGTTCTCAGGTCCGAACGGGGAAGAGGACGTCTCGAAGATCCTGGAAGCGGTCCGGCACCCCCTCGCGTACATCAACGCCGACCCGGCCCCGAACCGGCCGGCGATCGCGGTGCCACGCCTCGGACTGCTCGGCGTGAAGCTCGTGGTGTTTCCCCTGACGATCCTCTTCAGCGCCGCGAGAGCCGCGCTGAACGTCCTGGCCGAGATCAAGAAGGTCGGTTCCACGGATCACCTGCCGGGCGCCTTCGTGTCGTGGGAGCAGTACCACGACATCGTCGGGCTCCCGGAGGTGCGACGGATCGAGGCGACCTACGGAGGGTAGGGGGGGAAGGCGTCCCGCCTAGCGCTCCCAGCTCGCGATGGATTCGAACTGCGCACGCCAGAAGGCTTCGACCTTCAGCTCTCCCTTTCTGGCAAACCAATCCCTCTGCGCCGCCGCGAATTCGGGACTGGCCTCGTACTTCTGGAAGTCCTCGGCAGAGTCGAACTCGAAAATGGTGATGAAGCTGGGATAACCTTCCTTGGCCCCGATGATCGTCAGCTCATTCACTCCCGGAGTGCCCTTGGAGGTACCGGCGACTCGATAGCGAGTCGCTTTCCGTATCCCCTTGAACTTCATCGCCTCCGGGATGTGTGTTCCGGTGCACCACTCGTCATACGCATCCGCCTTCTCCGGGGGGGAGCTTGACTCCAACCAGGTTGATGAACGCCATACCGTGTTCCCTCCTAGCGGCTGATCTCCGACTTGAGCGCGGGAATGACGGCCTCTCCGATGAGGCGGATCGTCCGCAGCACCTTCGCGGGTTCGATTCCCGGCCACTGCACCCGGAAGAGGAAGTGATTGACGCCGAGGGCCGCGTGGAGCGATGTGATCGCCCGGATGCAGTCCGCCGGATTGCCGATGATGAACCGGTCGGTGAGCAATTGCTCCATGTTGTAGTAGTCGTCGACCTGCTCGCCGCTCCGGCGCTTCCACTGCGCATACGCGGAGTACTTATTGCGGAGGTACGGCTCGGCCTCGCCGCGCGCCGCCGTCCGGTCGGGCGCCACGTACGTCTCGGCGATCATCGCGATCTCGGGGTCGCCCGACTTCCCCGCGGCGACGCGCGCGTCCCGGTAGAGCTTCACCTGCCGCTGGACCTGCTGGAGCTCGTCGGTCGGCGTGATGATCCACGCGTCTCCGAGCCGCGCCGCGCGCTCCACCGCCACGTCCTTCTTCGCGCCGATCCAGATCGGCGGGTGAGGCTTCTGCACGGGGCGCGTCTTCGTCGTCACGTTCTCGACCTGGAAGTGCTCTCCCTGGAACGTCACCGAGTCCTCGGTCCAGAGCTTCTTCATCAGCGCGAGCGACTCCTCGAACCGCTGGACGCGCGCGCTCCGCTTGAGTCCGAACGCCGCGAATTCGTTGTCGCGGTACCCGAGGCCCACGCCGAGCACGAGCCGGCCGCCACAGATCGCGTCGAGGGTCGCGACGTGCTCCGCCATGTCGACCGGATGGTAGAGCGGGAGAATCAGCACCCCCGTACCGAAGATCATCCGGGGCCCCTCCGCCGCCAGCCGGGCGAGCAGGGCCAGCGGGTGGAAGTACGCGTACGGGTTGGCGAGCGCGTGGTGCGCGAAGAACACGGAGTCGAGCCCATAGGCGTACGCCGTCGCCACCTGCTCGGCGTGCTGGCGCACCTTCTCGGCGAAATCCTCGGTGGGGGAATGCTGCGCAGAGATGAGGAGGCCGTATTTCACGACGGCATCGTCCTTCCTTGATCCGGGGATGCGGCCCTCAGGGCCGGCATGACCTCGCGGCCGATCAGATGGATCGTCCTGAGGACCTTGTCTCGCTCCATCCCGGGCCACTCGACCCGGAACAGGACATGATCGACGCCCAGCCGCGTGTGCAGTGACTTCAGCATCACGACACAGCGCTCCGGGTCCCCGATGATGAAGCGTTCGGTGAAGAGCCGCTCCATGCCGGTCGATTCGTCGCCCCGCGTCCCCGTGCTCTTCCACCGGGCGTAAGCGCCGTACTTGTTGCGCAGGTACGGCTCGACGTCGCTCCGCGCGCTCGCCGCGTCAGGAGCCACGTACGTCTCGACCATCATCGGGATTCCCGAGTCCGCGTCCTTTCCGGCCTCCAGACGGGTCTCGCGGTAGAGCGTCAGCTGTCGCTCCATGAGCGCGAGCTCGTCGGTCGGCGTCAGCAGCCAGGCGTCGCCCACTCGGGCCGCGCGTTTCACGGCCGCGTCGGTATGAGCGCCGAGCCAGATCGGCGGACCTGGCTTCTGGACCGGCCTCGTCTTCGTGCTGACGTTGTCGATGTGGAAGTGCCGCCCGTGGAAGCTCACCGTGTCTTCGGTCCAGAGCTTCTTCAGCAGCACGAGCGCCTCTTCGAGCCGCGACGCCCGCGTGCGCCTGTCGACTCCAAACGCCCTGAACTCCTCGTCGCGATAGCCCAAGCCGACCCCGAGGATGAACTTGCCATCGCAGATCGCGTCGAGCGTCGCGATGTACTCCGCGAGCCCGACCGGATGGTAGAGCGGCAGCAACAGCACGGCGGTGCCGAACACCATTCCCGGCCCCTCAGCAGCCAGCCGGGCGAGCATCGGCAAGGGCTGCAGGTAGCTGTACGGTTCGGCCAGGAAGTGCTGGCCGAGGAAGACGGAGTCGAAGCCGAGCGCGTGCGCCAGCCGGACCTGCTCCACATGCTCGGCGACCTTGGCGACGGGAGAGTCCACCGCGAAATGCTGCGGCGACACGAACAGGCCGAATCTCATCTCGGCGCCTCGGGCCGACGCGCCCGTGCCTTCAATCACTCGGTCGCTGCGGAAAGCGCTGGTGGAAGATCTCCTCCGCGATCCGGTTCTTCAGGATCTCGACCGTGCCGCCCGCGATCATCCAGCCGCGGGTCCGGCGCATCAGGTACTCGAGCGGATACTCCGCCGAGTAGCCGTAGCCGCCGAGGACCTGCAGGCACTCGTTGGCGACCTCGAACCCCGCGGTGTTCGCGTAGGCCTTGGCGAGTGCCGTGTCGAGCGCGCTCGGCGCGCCGCGGTCGGCGTGGGTGGCGGCCCGGTAGAGCAGGAGCCGCGCCGCCTCGAGCTTCATCTTCATCTCGGCGAACTTCCACTGGATCCCCTGGAACTCGGCGAGCGGCCGGCCAAACTGCCGGCGCTCCGCCGCGTAGCCGACGGCGTAGTCGAACGCCGCCTGGCCGAGCGCGAGCGAGCGGGTCGCGTTGCCAAGCCGTTCAATGTTGAACGTCATGATCAGCCGGCCGAAGCCGCCCGCGGGCACGACGATCAGCTCGACGGGCACCGCGCACTCCTCGAAGTAGAGCGGCGTCCACCGCTCCCCCGACATGAAGTGCGCGGGCTCGCCCCTGCGGAAGCCCGGCGTGTCGCGCGGCACGAGCACGGCGCCGATGCCGCGGACGCCGGGGCCGAAGCGCACGTAGACGAGGAACAGGGTCGCGTGAGGACCGTTGGTCGTGAAGACCTTCTGCCCGTTGATGACGACCCGATCACCCTCGATTCGGGCGCTCGTGCGGAGATCGGTCGCCGCCGAGCCCGCCTCCGGCTCCGTGAGCCCGACGGCCATCAGCGCCTCCCCCGCCAGCAACGCGGGCAGGAAGGTCGCCTTCTGCGCCGCCGTCCCCCATCCCGCGAGGATGCGGATCGCGCCGAAGTTGCCCGCGTGGACGACGTCGCCGCTTCGCGGACAGACCTGCGCCACCTGCTCGAGCGCGAGCACGGCGTCGAGGAGCTTGCCGCCCTGGCCGCCATCCGCCTCGGGGATCGTCAGGCCGAGGAGTCCGGCCCTGGCGAGCGTCCGTGCACGATCCCACGGGAAAGCGTCGCGCCGGGTCCAGTCCAGCGCGTCGGTGCGGAATTCACGCTCCGCCAGCTCACGCGCCGTCCGCTGGATCAGCTGCTGCTCGGGCGTGAGATCGAAATTCACGCGGCACCGACGGCGGCCCGGACTGCCGGAGCCACGTCCTTCGCGAAGAGCTCCATCGAACGCTGAACCGCCTCGAGTGGGATGCCCGGCGCGTGCATCCGGCAGATGAAGTGGCGGAAGCCGAGCTGCCGGTGGAAGGCGAGGATCCTCGCCGCGCACTCCGCGGGATCGCCGACGATGAACCGGTTCTCGGCGAAGCTCTCGAAGGTCACGTCCTCGGGTTTCATTCCACGGAACCGCGGGTGCCACTGGATATAGGTGTGCCGGTAGAGCCCGAGGAAGGCCTCGCCCGCGACCTTCAGCGCTTCCGCGCGCGTCTGGCCCACGAACACCTCGCGGGAGACCACGATCTCCCGGTCGCCGGCCGGGACCCCCGCCTCGCGCACCGCCTCCCAGTACGCCGCCGTGCCTCGCGCCAGCTCGTCGAGGTCTCCGGCGGGGCTGGCGACCCAGGCGTCGGCGATGACGGCCGCGCGGCGGATCGCCTTGTCGACGGCGGCACCGATCCATATCCGCGGGCGCGGGCGCTGGACCGGGCGGGGATGGATCGTGACGCGTGGAACCGTGTGGAAGTGGCCTTTCACGGTCACCTCCTCGGTCGTCCAGAGCGCCTTGATGATCTCGGCGCCCTCCACGAGCCGGTCGACCCGCTCCCGCATCGGCACACCGAACAGCTGGAACTCCTCGTCCCGGTAGCCGAGGCCCAGACCGAGCACGAAGCGCCCGTTCGACATCACGTCGAGGAAGGCGCCGGCCTCAGCCACCTCGACCGGATGGTGGAGCGGCAGGACCACCACGTACGAACCAATCTTGATCCGCGTCGTCCGGGTGGCGTAGCCCGCCAGCGCGAGGAGCGGCGACGGGCAGACGAGGGGATCCCCGTGGTGCTCCACCGCCCAGACGGAGTCAAAGCCGAGCGTCTCGGCGAGGGTCGCTTCCCGGATCGCGTCGCCATAGTCCCACTTGCAGGGGATCAGTCCGAACTCCATCTCGACTCCTCATGGATTCTGGCTTCGATGAGAGAACGCTTCGCGCCCCACGCCTCTCCCCGCGCCCACGAACGCGCCGGTGGCGCACGCCGCCCACACGTCGCGGGAGGAACAGGCCAGGATGCCGGGCACACGGTGGGGCCGCGGCTCAGAAGAGGGCCGGCTCGTTGTACGCGCCGAAGACGTCCTTGAGCGCCCCGCAGATCTCGCCGACCGTGGCGTAGGCGTCGACTGCGTCCACGATCGCCGGCATGACGCTCGCGTCGCCCGACGCCGCCGCGCGCACCTCGTCCAGCGCCTGCCGCACCCGGGCGTTGTCGCGGCTCCGGCGGAGCTCCGCGAGGGCACGCACCTGGTAGGCCTCGTCCTCGGGGTTGAACTCGTACGGCTTCATCGCCTGGGGTTCCTTCTTCTCGGCGACGAACTTGTTCACGCCGACCCGGACAAGGTCTCCCGACTCGAACTCGCGCTGGATCGTGTAGGCGTCCTCCATGATCGCGCGCTGGACGTGGCCGCGCTCGATCGCCTTCACCATCCCGCCGAGCGCGTCGATCGTGTCCAGCTCCTTGCGGATCCGCTCCTCCATCTCGGAGGTGAGCCACTCCACGTAGTACGAGCCGCCGAGCGGGTCGACGACACTGCGGAGGTTCGCCTCCCAGGCGACGATCTCCTGGGTGCGGATGGAGGCGAGCACGGCATCCCGGCTCGGGATGCCGAGCACCTCGTCCATCGTGCGCAGGCCGATCATCTGCACACCGGACAGCGCCCCGACGAGGCACGCGATCGCGTTCCGCGTCTGGTTGTCGACGGGATGGGGCCGGCACATCGTCGAGCCGCCGTTCGTGCTGAAGACCCGCATCATCATCGCGTCGGGGTTCTTCACGCCGTAGCGCTCGTGCACCAGGCGCGCGAAGAGTCGCCGCTGGGCACGGAGCTTCGCGATCTCCCCGAAGAAGTCGGTGTGGTCCTGGCAGACGGCGAACGAGAAGCGCGAGGCGAAGCGCTCGACGTCGCCGCCGCGGCGCGCGACCGCGTCCATGTAGGCGAGCGCGTTGCCGAGGGCAAAGGCCGCTTCGTGGACGAGGCTCGCGCCGGCTTCCGACAGGTGCACTTGCCCCAGGTTCACCGGCCAGTACTCCGGCAGATGGTCGATGCAGTACATGAAGCTGTCGACGGCGAGCCGCATGCCGTGCTCGACGGGATAGATGAAGTTCCCCCGGCAGATGTACTCCTTCAGGATGTCGTTCTGCAGGCTCCCCTTGAGCACGCGCGGATCGATCCCCTGCTTCTTCGCCACGCTCACGTGCATGGCGAGCGTCATCACCGACTGCGCGTTGGACACCGAGTTGACGAAGATCGAGTTGACGTCGATGCCGTCGAAGACCGTCTCCCAGTCGCGGAGCGAGTTCATCGTCAGGCCGACCTTGCCGACCTCGCCGCGCGCGCGCGGGTCGTCGGAGTCGTAGCCGAGCTGGGTCGGCAGGTCGAACGCCAGCGACAGCGCGTTCTGCCCCTGGTGGATCATCGCCTTGAACAGCCGGTTCGTCTCCGCGGCCGTCGAGATGCCGGCGTACTGGCGGATGCGCCACGGCGCCGCCCGGTACATCGACGGCGTGATGCCGCGCGTGTACGGGAACTCGCCCGGGAACCCGAGATCCTGCAGGTACTCGAACCGCTTCTCCGCGAGGTCGACCGGCGTGTAGACGCGCTTGAGCGGAATCCCCGAGTCGTTCACGAACTCGGGCTTCTCCTCTGCGGCGAACGCCTCCTGGTTCGCCGTCTCCCACGCCTCGCGCGCCGCCTGGAGCTTCTTCAGATAATCGTCGGCGTCCATCGCGTCTCCTTTCAGTGGCCCTGCCCGTAGACGGTCCTGACGGACTCGAGCACGTGCGCGGGCGGCCGCGCGTAGCGCGTTCGGCGACTGGGCGCGAGTCCCGCCGCCCACAGGTCCACCATCCCCTCCGCGAGCTTGACCGCCACCGCCGTCCCGTCGATCACCGGCGCGTCGTCGATCTGCGTGACCTTGTTCACGCGCAGCAGCAGGTTGAGGATGCCGCACGCCGGGATCAGCACCTCGGCGCCCTCGGCGATCGAGCGCCGCCCGGCCTCGATGAACCGATCGATGATCGGCGCCGGCTCCGCGAACGCCTGCCCGAGATCCGGCAGCGACACGCGGCAGTACACGGGCCGGATCCCCCGCGGGGCGAGCCCGTACGCCGTCGCGTTCTCCCACACCCGCGCGCCCACGCGCTCGTTCCGGGTGATGAGCCCGAACCGCTCCCCGAGCGTCGTCGCCACGAGCATCGAGCTCTCGCCGATCGACACGACCGGGATGTCGAGCACGCTCCTGAGCTCCGTGAGCCCTGGATCGTCCCAGCAGTTCACCACGAACCCCGCGAACCCGTGCCGCTGCGCCTCGATCCCGTTCTCGATGATCTGCCGCGTGTGAAGATACTCGACGTACACGTAGTCGAGCTCCGGCACCATCACCCTCGCCCCATGCACCTCGATCTCCGCACCCGGCCGCGCGATCCCGCTCACGTGCTCCGCGAGCGCCCGCCGGTACACCTCATACCTCGCGTCCGTCTCGAGCGCCGCCGCACTCTGCACCCAAAGCCGCATCGCCAGTCTCCTTTCCGTCACCCTTCGCCACCGCCAGAGATCAGCACGACCCCTCACCCGCCATGATGGAGACGAGCGACGACACCGCGTCCGCTCGGTCCTCGAGGTGCGCGAGTACACCGAGCGCGCGCTCGGTGACAGAGCCGCGCCCGCCGGCGGCCATGCAGCTCCGGAACTTGCGCTCGGCGCCGCCGCCCGCGAGGTCTTCGCGGCACGTCTCCGGCGTCGCCTCGACGCCGACGCGCACGCCGCTCGCGAGCGCGACCTCGACGCGCGCCGGCGCGATCATCCCGGCTGCGCGCGTGCCGAGCGCCTCGTCAACGTCCACCTGCATGCGCCCGATCAGCCCTCGCGTCACCGGATCGCGCAGTCCTTCGGCGGAGAACGCCGCGAGCCCGACCTCGCCGGTCGCGAGCGCGGCGGCCACCGCGTACGGCAGGCTGAACTGGGCGACTGGCACCGTCGCAGGCGCGAACCGCACCGCGCGCGGCTCGACGACGATCGCCGCCGTCTTCGGCGCCACGGTGACGCGCACCGCGGCGATCGCCTCCACGGCGAGCGAATGCGCCGCGCGGAGCCGGAGCGCCGCCGCGATCGCGGGATGCGAGCACCGGCAGCACGGATACGGCTTCATGTCGGTCTCCACCGCGTGGAAGACTTCGCCGAGCCCGTCGACGACCGCCGACGCGTCCGCGATCCCATCGGCGCGCGCGAGCCCCCTCCGCCCCTCGAGGAAGTTCCACGGCCCGGTGATCCCGGCCGCCGCGAGGCACACCGCGCGGAGCGCCGCCTCGGCGACGAACCCCTGCTGAAGCCGGATCGAGAGCGCGCCATCCTCGTAGCTCTGGAGCTCGCCGGCCGAGAGGCAGAACGCGAGGCCAAGCGCGTGCCGCGTGCGCGCGACGTCGAGCCCCAGCATGCGCGCCGCGGCAACCGTCGGGCCGAGCACGCGCGAGAGGGGCACGCGCGCCGCGTCCGGGTCCGTCGGGCCCCGCCCGAGCGCGAGCCGAATCATCACCTCGGCGCCCACGGCGACGGCCGCGACGAGATCCGCGCCGGAGCCCCCACCCGCCAGCTCGCCGGCCGCGACCGCCGCGGGCACGAGGTACGCGCTCGGGTGGAACGGGATCGCGTCGAACACGTCGTCGAAGTCGAGCGCCCGCGAGGCCGACGCGTTGACGAGCACCGCGTGCGGCGAGGGGACGCGGTCGCGTGAGCCCCAGAGCGTCGCCTCGGGCTTCCCGCCCCAGGCGCGGACGAGCCCGCGCGCCTCGACGATCCCAGCCGCGTCGCGACCACCGATCGCGACCCCGATCGTGTCCATCACCGCTTGCGCCGCCCACGCGCGCATGGGCGCCGGCAGGTCGGCGACGGTCGTCTTCGTCGCGAACGCGAGGAGCGCATCGGTCGCGGCGCCCGCCTCGGTCACGCCCCGTACCTCGCGCGCGCCCGGCGGGCGACGTCGAGCGCCTGCTCGGCGCCCGTGCCGATGTACGTCTCCGCGTCGCAGAGCGTCTCGAGGTCGCGCGTGGTGAGGAGCGCGCGCACTTCCGCGCGCGCGCCGAGCGCCTCCGCGAGCGGGATCGACTTCGCGTAGCAGTCCATGGCCGCCTCGTAGACGAGCCGGTGCGCCGCCGGCTTGCCCAGCTTCTCCGCGAGCGCGATCATCACGCGTTCGGCGACGATGAGGCCGTGGGTCGACCGCAGATTCGCGAGCATCCGCGCCTGATCGACGACGAGTCCCTTCAGGATGTGCCGCGTGTCGTGGAGCGCCCGGGCGGCAAGCATGAACATCGCCGGCAGCGCGACGAAGCTCGCCGCGAAGAGCGAGGTGTCGTTCTCGTGCTCGATCTCCTGCGCGTCGAGCACGGAGACCGAGAGCCCCCGCAGCACCTTCGCGATGCCCCAGATGTTCTCGCAGCGAAGCGGGTTCCGCTTCTGCGGCAGGCTGCTCGACCCCACCTGGTCGCCGCTCCGGAAGCCCTCGCTCAGCTCGCCGACCTCGGTCTTCTGGAGGAGGTAGATCTCGTGCGCGATCTTGCCGAGCGACGATCCGACGCTCGCGAGCACGCCCGCGAGCTCCGCGTGGCGGTCGCGCTGGAGCATGTGCGTCACGATCTCCGGTACGCCGAGCCCGAGCGAGTCGAGCGCGAGCCGCTGGATCTCCTCGCCACGTGGACCGAACGCGGCCTGGGTGCCGACGGCACCGGTGAGGTTCCCGACGAGCACGCGCCCGCGACACGCGTCGAGCCGGTCGAGGTGCCGGCCCATCTCCGCCAGCCAGATGGCGAGCTTGAAGCCGAAGGTGATGGGCAGCGCGTGCTGGCCGTGCGTCCGGCCCGCCATGAGCGTCCGCGCGTGGCGCTCGGTCAGCTCGATGAGGAGCCGGTGGATGCCCTGGAGGTCCGCCTGGACGACCTCCACCGCCTCCTTCAGGAGGAGGGCGAGCCCCGTGTCGAGCACGTCCGGCGAGCTCGCGCCGTAGTGCACCCACTTCTCGGCGCCGTGCTCGATCACCGGCGACCAGCCGCGGAGGACGCCGACGATCAGGTGCCCGGCGCGCTTGATCTCGGCGCGCACGCGCTCCAGGTCGACGAGCTCGGCCTTCGCCTTGCGCGTGATCTCCTCGGCCGCCTCCGCCGGCACCATCCCGACCTTCGCCTGCGCGCGCGCGAGCGCGGCTTCGACGTCGAGCCACTTCTGAAGCAGGTTCCGCTCCTCCCACACCGCGCGCATCGCCGGCGTGTTGAACTCGGAGCCGAGCGTCACGTAGTCGAAGGCGCTCGAGGCCATGGTCAGACCTTCCCCTCGCGCTCGAGCTTCGTGCGGATGTCGTCCTCGAGCGCGCGCCGCAGCACCTTGCCGCCCTCGCCCGTCGTCGGCAGGTCGTCGAGGAGCTCGACGCGCTCGGGGAACTTGTACTTGGCGACGTCGCGCGCGGCGAGGAACTCGGCGAGGGACTCGACGGTGACCGTGGCGCCCGGCGCCGGCACGACGTACGCGCAGCAACGCTCGCCGAGCACGCGGTCGGGCATCTTCACGATCGCCATCTGCCGGACGCCGGGATGGTCCTGGAGGAGTCCCTCGACCTCCGTCGGGCTGATGTTGATCCCGCCGCGGATGACGATCTCCTTCTTGCGCCCGACGATCGTCAGATAGCCCGCCGCGTCGATCACGCCGAGGTCGCCGCTCCGGAACCACCCGTCGCCGTCAAACAGCTGCCGGTAGGCGTCCGGGTTGGCCCAGAAGCCGACCGAGAGGTTCGGCCCGCGGTAGACGAGCTCGCCTGGGGTGCCGACCGGCTGCGCATGCCCGGCATCGTCCACGATGCGCATCTCCATGCCGGGCATGAGGCGCCCCACGGTGCGGTAGCGCTTGTCCGGCGGGTCGTCCATCGAGGTGCAGGTCGGGATACCGCCCTCGACAGCGCCGTAGGCGCTCATCGTGACGCAGCCCATCCGGCGCTCGACCTCCTCGGCGGCGCTCGGCGGAATCGCGGCGCCCCCGTTGACGAAGAGGCGGAACGCGCGCAGGTCGTAGCGCTCGACGTCGGGCACCTGGAGCATCTTCACGATCTGTGTGGGCACGGCGATGGCCGCCGTCGCCCGCGTGTCGGCGAGCCAGCGGAGCGCGCCCTCGGGAGTGAAGTGCTCGAGGAGCGCCATCGTGCAGCCGGCGAGGATGGGCGCCGCGACGCCGATCCAGTAGCCGACGCCGCGCGCGATCGGCGCGAGTCCTGCCACGACGTCGGTCCCCGTCAGGAACCCGCGCGAGCCGACGAACTGCTTCGTCGTCGTGAGGAAGCAGTTGGGCGTCCGCACGACGAGCTTCGGCGCGGCCGTGCTGCCCGAGGTCGTCACGATGAGGTCCACGTCGTTCGGGCCGGGGCGGGCGGCGCGGAGCCGTTCCGCGGCGCGCGGGTCCACGGTGAGCCCGCCGAGCGGCGGCAGCGCGCGCCAGCCGTCGGGCACGCCGGCCGTCGGGCGCGCCGCCATGACTGTCCGGAGGCCGGGCAGCGCCTGGCGCATGGGCGCGTACTCCTCGACGTAGTCGCGCCCGCGGTACTGAGCGGGCGCGACGAAGCCCATCGCCGCCGTCGCGCCCAGCACGTACTCGACCTCCTTCCGCCGCCAGTCCGCCGGCATCGGGACCGCGACGGCGCCGATCTTCGCCAGCGCGAACCGCGTCGCGACGAACTCGCGCCAGTTCGGCAGCTGGATGCCGAAGCGGTCCCCCTTCGTCGCGCCGAGGTCCAGCAGGTGAAGCGCGAGCCCATCGACCGCCCGCCGCAGCTCCGCGTACGTGAGCGACCCGGACGCGTCGATGAGCGCCGGGCGGTCCGGCGCGCGCTCGGCCGTCTCGTCGAGGTAATCGGTCCAGATGCGCGAACCCCAGAAGCCCGCCTCCGTGTAGCGGGCGATCATCTCGGACGTGACGACAGTCTCAATGGGAATGATCGGTGGCTCCCTTGACGTCGGTGACCAGCGATTCGTGCAATGCGCCGAACTCCCCCGCTGCCCGCGCGCGAGCCCGGCGCCTCCGCACCAGCTGGACCGCGATCACCACCGCCAACGTGCCGGCGCCGAACGGGACCGTCGTGGCGGTGGGTCTCGTGAGAAGCAGCGCCGCACCGACCAGGAGGCCGCGCTCGAGCCAGGTCGCCCTGGTGAGCAGCCAGCCCTGGAAGGCCGCGGCAAGCGCGCCCGTCCCGAGGATCGCCGTGGTCGACACGAAGGCGACCTGGAGCAGCTCGCCCCTGAGCAGCAGCTCCGGGGCGTACACGAACATGTACGGGATCAGGAAGGCCGCGATCCCGATGCGGCAGGCCTCCCATCCCGTCTTCTGCATGCTCGCGCCCGCGATGCCTGCGGCCGCGAACGCCGCCATCGCGACCGGAGGCGTGATCCCGGAGATCGAGCTGAAGTAGAAGGCGAACATGTGCGCGCCCATGAGGGGCGCGCCGAGCTGGACGAGCGCCGGAACGACCAGCGTGGCGAGGATGATGTAGTCGGCGGTGGTCGTCAGCCCGAGCCCGAGGATGAACGAGGCGATCATCGTGAGGAACAGCGCGAACCAGAGCTGTCCGCCGGCGGCGTTGATCAGGAGCGTCGACAGGCGATCGCCCACGCCCGAGGCCGTCATCGCGCCGATGAAGATGCCCGCGCCCGCGCATGCCGTCGACACCGGCACGGCCAGCTTCGCGCCGTCGATGAGCACCCCGAGCAGCCGCCGGGGCTCCATCCGCGAACTCGGCCGCACGAAGCTCACGACGAACGCGGCGATCACGCTCCAGAATCCCGCGCGGATCACCGACGAGCCGTTCGCGAGCAGGCCGACCAGCACGAGCAGGGGCACGACGAGGTACCCCTCGTGCCGGAGCACGTGGAGCACCCGCGGCACCGCGTTCCGGTCGAGGCCGCGGAGATCGTGCTTGCACGCCTCGAAGTGCACCATGAGCAGCAGTGACACGTAGTAGAGGGTGGCGGGGATCGCCGCCGCGAGCGCGACGGTCGCGTAACTCACGCCGATGAGCTCGGCCATCACGAAGGCCGTGGCACCCATGACCGGCGGCATGATCTGGCCGCCCGAGGAGGCGACGGCCTCGATGGCGCCGGCGACGTAGGGCCGGTAGCCGATCTTCTTCATCAGCGGGATCGTGAAGGTCCCCACGCCGACGACGTTCGCGACGCTGCTGCCCGAGATCGTGCCGAAGAGGCCGCTCGCCATCACCGCGGCCTTCGCGGGGCCGCCGGTCTGCCGCCCGAACATCGCCATCGCGATGTCGATGAAGAATTTCCCGGTCCCGCACCGCATGAGGAACACGGCGAGGATGATGTAGAGCGTGAGGTAGTCGGCCATGACCATGATGGGCAGTCCGAAGATGCCCATCGAGAGGACGACCTCGATCTTCAGCAGCCCGTCCCACGGGGTCGGCGGCCCGTAGAAGATGAACGGGAAATGGTCGGCGAACAACGCGTGGACGAGGAAGAACACCACGACCAGGACGAGCACGATGCCGTCCGTGCGCCGGACCGCTTCGAGCACCAGCGCCATCAGCACGAGCGCCATCACGACGTCGAACGCGCTGAGGGGTTCCCACTCCTTCGAGAGAAAGGCGTCGACGTCGTGCAGCACCCACACCGTGACGGTGGCCACCGCCGCGAGCACGGCGCCGTCGACGGCACGCGCGGCCGCCACGGTGAACCGCCCCTTCGCGCGGAGTGGGAACACGAGGAACACGAGGAACAGCATCAGGGAGACGTGGACCATGCGGTGCGTCATCGCCTGAGGCTGCGCGAAGTACCCCATGAGGAGGTGATAGACACTGAAGACCAGCGCGGTGAGCGCGACGAGGAACGCGATGCCACGAGCCGACCACGGCCGGGACCGATCGAGGAAGTCGTCGAGCGAGCTGCGCCGGCTGGCGCCGGCAGACGTCTCGAGGTCGAGCGGCGTGTCGGAATCCATCGCCTACGGTCCGACCCGGAGCCCTTTCGCTTGGTAGTAGCGGGCGGCGCCGGGATGCACGGCAATCGTGTTGCCGCGGAGCGCCTGCTCGAACGTGATGGACTTCGCGAAGCCGCCGATCTTCTTGAACTCCTCGAGGTTGTCCCACAGCGCGGCGGTGATCCCCTCCGCCACGGCATCGGGCATGTTCGCCGGCACGATGAGGGCGGTGACGACGGAGAAGGTCCTGTAGTCCTCCTTCATCGCCTTGTAGGTGCCGGCCGGGATCACGTCGATCACGAGGCCCGGGATGCGGGTCGTGATCGCCTTCAGATACGCGTCGCCCAACGGGAGGAAGCGCAGGGTCATCCCCGTCTCCGCCTCGAGGATCCACGACGACGGTGCGCCGGTGTTCCGGTAGATCAGATCGATCTGGTTGTTCTTCATCATCTCGGCGGCCGGCCCGTCGCTGACGTAGTGGATGACGCCGCCGCGCTTCAAGAGATCCTCGACCGAGGAGCCGTAGATCTGGAGGCTCTGCTCGACGTGCCGGTACGTCTGGGAGCCCTTGCTGATCCCCTGGACCCGCACGGGCTTGGTCGCGATGTCCTTGAACTCCTTGATCTGGCTCTCGGCGCGCACGAACGCGTGCGCGGGCACCGTGTGGATCGACGCGAGGAAGCGGACGTTCTTCGCTTCCTTGCCCTTCCACTGGCCGAGCCCATGGGCGACCTCGTGCACGACGTCGGCGGTGGTGATGCCGAGCTGCGCCCGGCTGTCGTTCACGTTGACGACGTTCGCCACCGTGGCGCCGGGGCTCGCGCTCGCCGTGACGCCCTTGACCGACCGGTTGATGA
Source organism: Candidatus Rokuibacteriota bacterium (assembly GCA_016188005.1). Classification (NCBI taxonomy): domain Bacteria; phylum Candidatus Rokuibacteriota; species Candidatus Rokuibacteriota bacterium. Next base: position 54,882 of record JACPIQ010000083.1, read on the forward strand.
GCTCCGCCAGCTTGCTGCCCGTGATGCCCCAGCTGCCCTCGGGCGTGCCGCCCACGATGCGCACGAACTTGTAGTCCCCCTGCGCGGCGGCGCCGGACGCGAAGGCGCCGAGGACGAGCAGTGTCACGAGACCGACCCTGAGGATCCTGTCCATCATTCTCTCCCTCTCCCGCGCGCGCCCTCGCCGTGTCCGGCGCCCGCGCGCCCTCGCGTTTCTCCGGGGGGCGGGGCACCCCGGGTGGACACCGCGAAGACGACCAGCACCGCGACGATGAGCGCGACCAGGAGCGCCGCGAACAGATGAAACCGCATGAGCTGGAGGTTCCGCATCCCCATGACGGTGAGGGCCACGAACAGCGCGACGAGCGCCGCCGCCTGGATCTTACCGGCGTGCCGCACCGGCTCGCCGCTCCGCCACCGCCTCGCGCAGGAACGTGACGACCGTGTCCGTGCGCGTATCGACGTCGAAGATCTCCCGCACGCCGAGCGCCTTGAGCGCCGCGACCTCGCGCTCGTCGGGGATGAAGCCGCCGGCGACGACGAGGATGTCGTCCGCGACGTGCTGCTCCCGGAGGAGCTCCATGATCCGCGACAGCGCCCCCATGTGACCGCCGGACAGGATGCTGACGCCGATCGCGTCGACGTCCTCCTGGACCGCGATCGCGACGATCTGCTCGCAGGTCTGGTGGAGCCCGGTGTAGAGCGCCTCGAACCCGGCGTCGCGCAGCGCGCGCGCGATGACCTTGACGCCCCGGTCGTGGCCGTCCAGGCCGGGCTTGGCGAGGAGCACGCGAATCGGTTTCGAGCCGCCGTCTGTGTGCGCCATCCTCATCATTCCTCCAGCAAGCCGCGCGCGATGATCACGCGCTGGATCTCCGAAGTGCCCTCGACGATCCGCCAGAGCCGCACCTCGCGGTACATGCGCTCGATCGGCAGCTCGCTCATGTACCCCATGCCCCCGTGGATCTGGACGGCGCGATCCGCGACCCGCCCGACCATCTCCGCGCAGAAGAGCTTCACCATCGAGGCGTCGCGTCTGACGTCACGCCCCTGCTCGAGCTCGCGCGCCACCGAGTAGAGGAGCGCGCGGCCGGCGGCCATCTCAGTCGCCGAATCGGCGAGCATCCACTGGATCCCCTGATTCCGCCCGATCGGCCTGCCGAACTGGACACGCTCCTTCGCGTAGGCGACGCTCATCTCGAGGAGCCGCCGGGCCGTCCCCACGCACTTGGCCGCGACGTTCAGCCGTCCCTGGGCCAGCGTGCTCATCGCCACCGCGAACCCGCCGCCCACCTTGCCGATCACGTTCGCGGCCGGGATCCGACAGTCCTCGAACACGAGCTCGCCGGCGGGCACGACGTCCGTCCCCATCGTCCTGTGAGGCGGACCGATGACGAACCCCGGCGTCCCGCGCTCCACGAGGAACGCGGTGATCCCCTTGCGCCGCGGCGTCGCCGTCCGATCGGTCACCGCCATCACGGTGAAGAGGCCGGCCACGGTGGCGCGCGAGATGAAGTGCTTGCGCCCGTTCAGGACGAAGCCGCCGTCGACCGCTGCCGCGCTGGTCTCGATCGCCTCGGCGTCCGAGCCCGCCGGGGGTTCCGAGTTGGCGAAGGCCGCGATCAGCTCGCCGCGCGCCATCGGGCGGAGGTATCTCGCTTTCTGCTCCTCGGTGCCGAAGTGCACGAGCGCGTGGCCGCCGATCCCGTTGTTGCCGGCGATGAGCGTCCCGAAGGCCGAGTGGGTCTGTCCCATTTCCTCCTGGAGCAGGCAGTAGGGGACGACGCCGAGCCCGGCGCCGCCGTACTCGACCGGGATCGTGAGGCCGAAGTAGCCGCCCTTCCGCAGCATTTCGATGACGCGCTCGGGAATCTCGCCCGTCCGCTCGATCGACCCGACCGCGGGCTCGAGCTCGCGCTGGACAAACTGCCGGACGCTGCTCACGAGGAGCTCGAATTCGTCCGGAATCTCCCACCTCATGAGACCCTCCGCACAGTCGTGCGGCAAGCTGGGTGCGTCACGTCGAGATCGTGCTCTCGGACCGGTAGCGGTCGCCGGGACCTAGGAGGACACCGCGAACTCGACCTGCCTGCCGTCGGCCGGGACGTACGTGCGCGTCATCTGATGAATCCGCGGGGAACCCACGGCCACGCGGAGCGCCTGGCAAGCCCGCTCAGCGAGCAGCGACGGATTCGCACGGACCGGACAAGGACGACAAGGCCGGCAGTGTGCGTCTTCACAGGCGCCTACATACACGGGCACGAGTCCAACACAGCCGGCATCGGACTGTCAAGGGCCTACGTGGTGACGTGCTGGGTCCGGTCTTCCTTCCAGGTGGTGCGGTAGAGGAACTCGAGCAGCACGAGCCTCACTCTCCGCCCACCGTCGTCATGTGTGTTACGCTTCGCACGCTTGCCGGGCGACCGGCCACACCACGACACGAGGTACAGAGGACGAACACGACATGCTGCCGACGCACGGGCGCTACGAGTACTCGAACATCACGAGGCGGCCTGACTATTCCTGGCCCGGCGGACACCGGCTGGCCGTCTACGTCGCGCTGAACATCGAGGCCTTCGGCTTCGGGATCGGCAAGGGCGCGGCCATCGCCCCTCCGGACCAAGCGCAGAGCCACAGCGTCTACAGCTGGCGGGACTACGGCAACCGCGTGGGCATCTGGCGTCTGTTCGAGCTGCTCGACACGCTCGGGATCCCGGCCGAGGCCCAGATGAACACTGCGATCTACGAGATGGCGCCGGACATCCCCGAGCGGCTGCGGGCGCGGGGCGACGAGATCCTCGGTCACGGCGTGACCAACTCCGAGGAACAGGGGCATCTCGGCGAGGATCAGGAGCGCGCGTTGATCGAGGGGGTCACGGCCACGATCGCGCGGCACGAAGGGGCCCGGCCCATCGGCTGGATGAGCCCCTGGCTCTCGAACAGCGCGGCCACGATGGACCTGTTGCAGGAGGCCGGCTACCGCTACGTGATGGACTGGACGATGGACGATCAGCCCATCTGGATCCGCACGCGTAAGGGCCGGATCCTCGCCATGCCGTATCCGATCGAGGTGAACGACACGCGCGGGATCGTCTGGTACCGCTACACCGCGGACGAGTTCGCCGACATGATCGTCGACCAGTTCGACGAGATGCTGGGACAGTCGGCGCGCCAGCCGCTCGTCTGCCCGGTCTCGCTCCACCCGTTCGTCATCGGTCGCCCGTATCGCATCCGCCGGCTGCGCCGGGCCCTGCAGCACATCCTCGAGCACCGGGATCAGGTCTGGCTGACGCGCCCACGCGACATCTGTGCGCACATCGAGTCGCTGCCGGCCGGCACGGTCCCCGGCAGCCGCTGACATCGCACCGCGAGCCGACGCACCGCGGGGAGACCACCGTTTCCGTCGTCGAGAAGCGCAAGTTCCGCTGGTACCTCGGTTGCGTCGCCGCCTGGTTCACCAGCTTCGGGATCCAGACGATCGTCTTCCCGTGGCTCGTCGCCGTCGTCCTCAAGGAGCCAGCCCAGCGCGTGGGCATCGCCCAGATGGCGATGATGGCGCCCGCCATCGTCTTCATGCTGCTGGGCGGCGCCGTCGCGGATCGCGCCGACTGCAGGCGCCTCCTGCTTCGCTACCACCTCCTGGCCGCGCTCGCGCCCCTCGGGCTGGCGGGCATCGTCGCCGTCGGCGCGCTCGGCTATTCCGCGCTCCTCGGCTACGGGATCGTCATGGGCACGCTGGGCGCCTTCGTGGTGCCCGCGCGCGACGCGCTCCTCACGCGCGTGGTGCGCCAGGGCAGGGAGCGCGCCATCGCAGTGCCCTCTGCCGGCCAGTTCATCTGCCAGCTGGTCGGCATCGTCGTGGTGGGGTGGGCGGGATGGAGCGGCGCGCAAGCGCTCCTCGTGGGCCAGACCGTCATTCTCGCCGCCGGCGCGGCCGCAGTCTCACGCCTCGCGCCCGCGCCGTCCGCCGCCCCGCACCGGCACGACGAGAGCCGGCTTGCGGCGATGCGGGACGGCCTCCGCGAGGTGGCGCGCTCCCGTATCGGCTCTTCGACACTTGCGGGGTTCTTGGCGCTCGGCGTAGAGTTGGGTCTATGGGATTGTTCCGCGTACGGGGGCGCCTGACTGGACCCACGGGCCGCAGCGAAGACGCCGAGCTCCTCGTCGACACTGGAGCCACGCTGCTCGTGGTCCCGCGCGAGCTGGCCGAGCGGCTGCAACTGGCGGTCCGGCGCTCCCAGCCGGTAGTGATCGCCGGGGGCCAGCGGGCCGAGTGGCCTGTGGCCGAAGTGAGCCTGTCCCTCAATGGCGCGGACGTCACCACGCCTTGCTTCATCGCGCCCGCTGGTCCCGCGCTCCTGGGCGCTGTCGCGTTCGAGAGCCTCTTCCTGGCGGTGGACCCTGTCGCGAAGCGCCTGATTCCCGTCGAGGGGTTCGTCGGCTGTTGACGTCGTAAGCCGCGACCCCCAGCTGCGGAGGCACAGATGCCCACGACAGCGGAGAGGCTGGACAGGATGGGTCGGACGTGCGATGAGCTGGCAGCCGCCATCGCGGGCCCATCGGAATCGGGCCTCGACAGGCGACCGACGGCGACGGCATGGTCTGCGAAGGACGTTGTGTGCCACCTGCGGGACGTGGAAGAGTTCTATCTCGGCAGGATCCAGCTCATCCTCGCCAACCAGGAGCCGACGCTCGTCCTCCTCGATCCCGACCGGTGGGCAGAAGACCGGCAGTACTCACGGAACGACGCGCTGGAGGCCCTGCGCGCCTTCCGCGCGCGGCGAGATGAGACGCTGAAGTTCCTGGGCGCGCTCACCGTGGAACAGTGGGAGCGAGGCGCGACGCACCCGATCCGGGGCCGGATCACGATCCGCAACATCGTCCATAGCATGGCCCGGCACGACGACGTGCATCTCGACCAGCTCAGGCGGGCGCTCGCCGGCTCTCCGTGACCGGAGCGGCCGGCGGGATGTCCTCAGCGCGGGCGGGTCGAGCTACGCTCCCGCCCTCGGGAGGACCCACAGGCCGGGCATGTAGCTCTGCTCGAAGGTCCCGTCGAGATGCCGGGAGACCACCGGGACGAGCTGCGGGCCGGGCTCGGCGGGGGTGATCCGGAGCGTGACCTCGAAGCGCACGATGTTGCGCTCCAGCAGCGTGTACTTCCGCCTCCCGGCCGAGAAGACGAAGCCCACCCACTCGGCCCCGGCAGGCGTCCCCAGGGTCTTGTGAAGATCGCTCACCAAGCTCGGGTCCGGGCGCAGGACGACTTCCCCGTCACCCACCCGTGCATATGCGAGCCGCTCGATCCGCTGGCCCTTCTTGATCAGGAGCCCGATCTTGTACCCGCGTTCATCCCACGTGACGAGGTGCGACTGAAGGTCGGCCTCGGTCGCCGCGGCGGGGCCAGCCAGAGCCCAGCAGACCCCTCCCTGCACCTCGAGCCCTGTCTTATCGTACGTCGAGCTGCGCTCGGGGTGGAACAGGTACCCGAGGTACATCTTCCGACGCAGGTCAGCGATGCTCATGTGATGGTCTCCCTGGCCAATTCACGCTCGCCGTGCCGGACCCAGGACGCCATGCCCAGAGCACCGAAGAGCTGGATGGCCGCCAGGACCTGGGCATGCGCCCTGTCTCGCTGGGCCGTCTTCACGTAGAGTCTCCCGAGCCCGAGATGGCAGTGGGCGGCCAGAGGCCGCATGCCGAGCTGCTCGGCTCTCTCGAGCGCCTGCCGAAAGAGATCCTCCGCTTCCCCGACGCCCGGGGGATGGCCACTCGCGGCAATCATACCCCGAAGACGCAACGCCCACGCGGCGAAGCCGCGCGCCCTGATGCCCTCCAGGAACTGGAGCGCTTGCGCTCCGAGCGCGGCCGCCTCGGCGACCTCGCCACCCATCAGCAGGGCCTCGCCGTGGGCGAGAAGCCTGACGCCGTGGCCGAGCGGGGATCCGGCCAGACCGATCGATTCCGCCTGTTCTGAGGCTTCCTCGAGAAGCTGCAACGCCTCCCCGAGGCGACCAGCCAGGACATACGCGGACGCCAGGGTCGACGCGATGTGGCGGAACCAGAGAACATTTGCGCCCCGGCTCAGCTCCACCGCGCGTTCCAGGACTCGGACGGCGCTCTCCGGCTCGCCCTTGCGCACGTGGACATAGCCAATTCCGAACCACGCGAGCGGCAAGCTCACCGTATGTCCGGCGCGCTCCGCGATCTCGCGGCCTTCCTCTGCGAGCGCCAGGCCTTCCTCGAACTCGCCGAGCTCGCTCAGCGCGCGTGCCGACGACACTCGCGCGTAGACGGAAGGCAGATTGGCCATGCCGAAGCGTTGATACACGGCGTCCCCTCGCAGCAGCCCGACGGTCCGCCGTCCGAGGTCGATCGCCTCCCGGAAGTCCGCGAGAGTGAAATGGGCCGAGGCGAGAAACGCTGTCGACGTGACCTGCCCGGCGAGGTCCCCTTGAGCCACTGCGATCGACAGGGCCCGCCGGCCGTACTCGAGCCCTTGCTCGGCGTCCCCGACGACCTGGAAGTAGTTCGTCAGGAATGAATGGACGAGCCCGAGTCGCCGCTGGTCGCCAAGCTCCACGGCCAGGCCTTCCGCCTCGCGCAGGCAGCCGAGGACCTCCGTGAATCGCCCGAGCGGAATCAGCGCATATCGTAGCTCGAGCCGGAGGTCAATGCCCGCCTCGACGGTCTGTCGTGTCTTGGGGAGACGCTGAAGCACGTCAAGCGCCCGCGCGAACCACGCGGCCGCCGCTTCCGGTGCCGAGTGGCTGAAGGCGCGCGCCCCGGCCTGACGGAGATATCCGAAGGCCTTTCCCCACAACTCTCCGTTCACCGCGTGATGTGCGAGGCGTTCGACGTGCTCGCCCAGCCGGTCGGCATCCTGGGTCTCGACGGCCTCGACGATCCGCGCGTGGAGTGCCCGGCGCTGCTCCTGCAGGAGACTGCCGTACGCCACCTCATGCGTCAGGGAGTGCTTGAAGGTGTACTCGAGTTCCGGGACGCGATTCAGGTCGTAGAGGAACTCCGCCGCCTGGAGGTGCGCGAGTCCGCGCTGGATCTCATCCTCGGGCGCCTCGACAATGGCCTGCAGCAGGCGGAACGGGACATCCTTGCCGATCACGGCCGCGGACTGGAGCAGCCGCTTTCCCGCCGGAGGGAGGCGATCGATCCGGTCCGCCAGGACCGCTTGCACGGTCGCCGGGACTCGGATCTTCGCGATGGCCCCCTCGAGGCGCTGCCGGCCGGGCACCCCGGCGAGCGCTCCCGTCTCCACAAGCGTTCGGACGGTTTCTTCCAGGAAGAACGGGTTCGCGTCCGTCCGCTCGATCAACAGACGCTTGAGCGACGCGAGCCTGCTGCCTCCCCCGAGGAGGCTCGCCAGCAATTCTTCGGCGTTCTGCCGCGGCAGCGGGTCGATCCGTAGCTGCGTGCAATAACTCTTGCCAGGCCAGCTGTTCTGATATTCGTGGCGGTAGTTGACGAGAAGGAGGAGCCGCGCAGCCGGGATGCTGTCCACGAGCAGATCCAGGAACGCCTGCGTCTCCGCATCGATCCAATGCAGGTCCTCGAAGACCAGGATGATCGGATGCCGCTGGCTCTCGCGGACGAACAGGTGCCTCACAGCGTCGAGCGTCCGGCGTCGACGAGCGGGCGGATCCAGCATCTCCCACCGGGGGTCCTCGACCGGGACGTCCAGGAGCACCAGAAGCGCCGGGATCGCGGGCTGCAGGGCCTCGTCAAGGGTGAGCACCTTTCCCGTGATCTTTTCGCGGACATCCCGCGGATCGTCCCGCTCGCCGATCCTGAAGTACCCCTTCAGGAGGTCGGTCAGCGGCAGATACGGGGTGGTCGTGCCATACGAAACACAGCGGCTCTCGAGGATCAGCCAGCCCTGCGTTCGGTGCGAATGGATGAACTCGTAGAACAGGCGGGACTTCCCGACCCCGGGCTCTCCGACGACCGCCACGACCTGCCCGTGGCCCGCGGAGGTCCGCTGGAGGGCGCGGTGAACGCCTTCCATCTCCGTCTGGCGGCCGACGAACGGCGTGAGGCCCCGAGCCACGGCGGCCTGCAGCCGCGTGCGCGTCGGCGGCACGCCGACCAGCTCGAACACCTCCACCGGCCCCGGGAGCCCCTTCACGGGGATCGGCCCCAGGGCCTTGACCTCGACGAAGCCCTCGGCGAGGCGAAGCGTCTCGGAGGTGAGCCGGATGGTTGCCGGGAGGGCGAGCTGCTCCATCCGGGCGGCCAGGTGCGTCGTCTGTCCCACCGCGGAATAGTCCATGTGAAGATCGTTGCTGATGGCCCGCACCACGACTTCACCGGAGTGGAGGCCGACTCGGATCTGCACCTCACACCCGTGCACGCGACGGACCTCCTCGGTGTACCGCTGGATCCGCGCCTGCATCGCCAGTGCGGCATAGCAGGCCCTGACGGCGTGATCTTCGTGGGCCAGGGGGGCACCGAAGAGCGCCATGATCCCATCGCCCATGATCTGGTTGACGGTGCCCTCGTACTGGTGGACGGCAGCGATCATGTGCTCGAGAACCGGATCCACCAGTGCCCGCGCCTCCTCGGGATCACGATCGGCCAGCAGCTCCATCGAGCTTTTCAGGTCCGCGAAGAGCACCGTGACCTGTTTGCGTTCTCCTTCGAGCGCGCTCCGGGCGGCCAGGATCCTCTCCGCGAGGTGCCGGGGCGTGTAGCTGTCGGGGGAGGCGAACCGCGGCTGGGCTGTCTCCCCGGGACCTGCAGGCGTGCCGCAGCGGTGGCAGAACCGGGAGCCAGGGAGCAGATCGGCGCTGCAGGACGGACACTTCGCGATGACACGCGCCCCGCACTCGACACAGAAGCGCGCGTGAGCGTCGTTCTCGTGCTGGCATCGGGGGCACTTCATGAGCGGCCTCCAGCAAGGATATCCTGAAGACGAGCGACGAGAGTCTAGTTTCTCTCGAGGCAGATGTGGTGGAGCCTGATCCGCTTGATCTTCATGTCACGCCCTGGCCTCCTATCCGAGACCCATCATGCGCGCGCTCAACCCCCGACCAACTAGCGCCAAGAGCCTAACTCATCGAGGGACGTTTCACCATCGTCTCGGAGCGCATCCTTGCCACAGAATGGGCAGTGCGTCGGTTTCCCAGACCCACGGATGACGGTGACGCCCCCTCTCCGCTCGTTCACCGCAAACGCCTTCCCGCAACTGCACCGCCACCAGGTCGGCTTGTCTCCAGCCATCGACAGCTGGCCAATCGCACGGGCCTGACCATCACGACCTGCCACTTCCCGCCGGGGACCAGCAAGTGGAACACGATCGAGCATCGGCTGTTCTCGTACATCAGCCGCAACTGGCGGGGGCAGCCGCTGGTGAGTCTGGCGGTGATCGTCAACCTGATCGGCGCCACCCGGACCGCCACCGGTCTGCGGGTGCGGTACGAGCTGGATCGCGGAATATACCCGCAAGGCCGGACCATCTCCGGTGCGCAACTCGCCGCCCTCCGCCTCACGCCTCATCGGTTTCACGGGGACTGGAACTACACCATCCATCCGGTCCGCCGACGATAGATCGTTGATTTATTGTCTTACGAGCCCTTAGCGCCACTACGGCTGCGGCGGCGGTCGGCGCGCCAGGTCCGGCCGCCCTCCGCGAACCCGGGCCCGGGCCCGGGAGGGCCCCGTCGGGGTGGGCGAAGGCGAGCGTGGGCATCGTGATCGGGCGCGGGCCCCGAGTCCCTCCGGCAGGGGCGCGGGCTCGCGGTCAGGAAGCGGGCAGAGGGGTGCGGCGGCGGGGCCAGGGGGGCGGGGGAGCCGGAGCGGGCCGGGGGGGCGAGGATGGCCTGTACGACGCGGGGGTCCTGGACGGTTGGGATGACGCGCAGCCGGGAGCGATCCCTGGGGGGCCTGGTCCGCACGCGCCGCCACCTCCGAGTGCGGGCTTCATGTCAGATCCACACGCCCCACACCCGGCGCCGGCCGCCCGCGGGCCCGACCCCGAGGACCCCGTTGATGATGGCTGCGCTGCGCGCCCGGAACACATCGCAGAAGAGCTCAGCGGGCCGGAGCAGCGGGGCCGCCAGGGTGGCGAAGTTGCAGCGGCACAGCGGGGAGCCGTAGTCGGCGGGATGCCACGGTTGGGCACCCGACTGGCTCGCATGTATACTCATGCGAGGGGGCCTGTCAGCATGACGCCGCTCAGCCAAGTGCTCCACAGCGATCCCGACATCCTCGGGGGAACGCCGGTCTTCGTCGGCACGCGTGTCCCGGTGCAGTCCCTCTTCGACTACCTCGAGGGGGGCGAAACCCTCGACGAGTTTCTCCGGCAGTTCCCATCGGTAAAGCGCGAGCAGGCCGTCGCTGCGCTCGACCTCGCACGCGACTCGCTCCTGGGCGGTGCGCGTTCTTCTTGACGAGCAACTCCCGCTAGCCCTCGCCCAGGAGCTCCACAATCACGACGTCCAGACCGTCGTCGGCCGTGGCTGGGCGGGCATCAAGAACGGCGAGCTGCTCCGCCTGATGCGCGGCGCCTATGATGTGCTCGTCACCATGGACCGAAACCTGGAGTTCCAGCAGAACCTCTCGGCCCTGCCCTTCAGCGTCATCCTGGTCCGCGCGCCATCCAACCGGATGTTGCATCTCCGGCCGCTCATCCCGATGATTCTGGACGCGCTCGCGGGGGTCACTCCGGGACAGCTTCACCGGGTGGGTGCCTGACGGCCGTAGCGACGCGCGGGTGTCCGGACTCAGATGCGACGCCAGCTCTCACCGCTCGCGCGCGCGCTGGACCAGTTCAACGAGCACGTTCCCGGTGCTGGTCGGGTCGAGGAAGGCGATGCGACTGCCCTGGTGGCCCGGCCGCGGCGTCTCGTCCAGGAGGCGCACGCCCTTGGCCCGGAGCTCCGCCAGCGCCCCGTCGATATCCTCGACCTCGAGGCAGATGTGGTGGAGTCCCTCCTGGCCCTCCCGGACCAGCCTCGCGTACTTGCCGTCGGGCGTCGTCCCGTGGAGCAGCTCCACCATGGACTCGCCCACCGGGTACATGCCGATCCTGACCTCGTACGCCGGCAGATCCTCCACCTCGGCCAGCCGCAGCCCCAGGCACTCCTCCCACACCGCGCGGCTCTGTGCGAGATCCTTGACCACGATCCCGACGTGCTCGATCCGCTTGATCTTCATGTCACGCCCTGGCCTCCTATCCGAGACCCATCATGCGCGCGATGAGGTTGCGCTGGATCTGGCTCGAGCCGTCGCCGATGACGAAGAGCCGCGCGTCGCGGAAGTGGCGCTGGATGTCGAACTCGAGCGTGAAGCCGTAGCCGCCGTAGACGCGCATGGCGTCCGAGGTGACCCGGACCAGGGCCTCGGTGGCGTAGAGGTTCGCCATGGAGGCCTCCTTCATGCAGGCAATCCCCTGGTCGACGAGCCAGGCGGCCCGGTAGAGGAGGAGCCGGGCGGCGTCGGTAGAGACCTGCAGATCCACCAGCATGTGGCTGATGGCCTGGAAGGCGCCGATGGGCTGGCCGAACTGCTCCCGCTGCTGCGCGTAGCGGACGGCGTCGTCCACCACGCGCTGGGCGCAGCCGACGCAGTACGCGGCCTGCGAGAGCCGCACCCGCTCGAGCGTGGCCTTGATCGCCGCCCAGCCCCCGTCGAGGGGGCCCAGGAGCGCCGACCGCGGCACGCGCACGCCGTCGTAGTGCACCTCGTAGAGCCCGCCCGCGCCCCGCATGCCGAGCTTCTCGATCCGGCGGTAGGTGATCCCGGGCGTCCGCGGGTCGACCAGGAAGAGGCTGATGCCCTTGTGCTTGGGCGCTCGCGGATCCGTCCGCGTCGCCACGAGGAGGCAGCCGCTCTCGGCGGCGCCCGTGGTGAAGATCTTGGTGCCCGTGATGACGAACTCGTCCCCCTCGGCCACCGCCCGCGTCTGCAGCGAGGCCGCGTCGGAGCCGGCATCGGGCTCGGTGAGCGAGAAGGCGAAGACCATCTCCCCCGCGCATACCCGGGGCAGGTAGTGGCGCTTCTGCGCCTCCGTCCCGAACCGGACGATCGTGTGGGTGCCGAAGCCGATGGCGAAGTTCAGGAGGGAGGCGATGGACAGCGACGCCCGCCCCATCTCCTCGAGGAGCACCGTCGCGTCCACGGTGCTGCCCCCCGCCCCGCCGTACTCCGGCGGGACGGCGAGGCTCGTGAAGCCGAGCCGGGCCATCTTCGGCAGGAGCTCGGCGTGGGGCGCCCGGCCGGTGGCGTCCAGCTCGCGGAGGTACTCGGGCGTGAGCTCCTTCGCGGCGAAGTCCCGGACCACCCGGCGCAGCATCTCCTGCTCCTCGGTGAGGTGGAACCCGAGGCCTCCGGCCCCCGCGGTCCCGGCGCTCATCGCCTGTCCACCAGCCGCTCGGCCTTGGCCTGCCGCGCGGGATCATAGATGTCGTCGAGGGCCACGAACTCCACGCGGGGGCGAACCCCCACGGCGCTGGCCGCGCCCCCCACCACCATCGCCGCCAGGGCGTCCCGGTCGGCCCGCCCCGTGGCCACCCGCACCAGCATCTCGTCCATGGAGAAGGGGTCACGGGGGTCCTGGCGGGTGAGCACCACCTGGAAGTCGTCCACGCCGGGGACGCCCCGGAGCGTGTCCAGCAGCACCGCAGGATTGATGAGCATGCCTTTCACCTTGATGAGGTCTCTGGTCCGGACGATGGGCCCCACGATGCGGTCCCCGCTGCGCCCGCAGTGCGGACAGAGTTCGTGGGTGAGGCTCACGATGTCGCCGACCAGGTAGCGGATGAGCGTCGTGCCGCGCCGGTTCAGGTGCGTGAGGGCCAGCATGCCGCGGGCCCCGTCCGGCAGCCGGGCCCCCGTGTCGGGATCCACGACCTCGTGGAAGATCACCTCCGGGGCCGGGTTGTGCCAGTCGCCCTCCTCGCGGCACTGGGCGTGGGCCCCGGACTCCGTGGAGCCGTAGCGGTCGAAGATGACGGGCCCGGCCGCCCCGAGGGCGCGCAGCCGCGCCCGCATGTCCTCGCGCAGGGCCGGGGAGGAGGCCTCCCCCGTCACCGCGCACATGCGCACGCTCGTGAAGTCGGCGCCGAGCTCGGCGGCCCGCATGATCACGCGCCGCACGAAGCTCGTCACCCCCCAGAGCACCGTCGCCCTGTGGCGCTCCACCATGCGCACCGCGTCGTCCAGCGACCGGTGGACGCCGAACTCGCCATGGGGCGCGCCGGTGAGGGCCCCCACGAGCGCGGCCCCGGCGGCGTAGGCATTGGGCTCGGAGCGGACGAAGGCGCCCATGGCTGCGGGCGTCAAGGGGAAGAGGTTGGCGAGGATGTCCCGGTCGGTGATGCCCGCGATCCCGGCGACTCGCCGGGCCTGGAAGAGATAGGCCTGATAGTCATGAGTGGTGACGTAGAGTGGCGTCGGCTCTCCCGTGCTCCCCGTGGTGTAGTTGACCTCCCACAGCGCGCGCTCGTGCAGCGGCAGCTCCGGGCAGTGGAGCCGGAAGCTCTCCGGATCGGCCATGAGCTCCTGCTTCGAGGTGAAGGGCAGCAGGACGAGGTCGGCCACCGAGCGGATCCGGCTCACATCCACGCCGGCCTCGGCCCATCTCCGGCGGTAATGGGCGTGGCCGCGGGCGCAGAGGGCCAGCTGCCGGACGAGCTTCTCGTCCTGGACGCGGCGGATGGCCTCGAGCGGCTGGCGGAGGAGATCGGTCACCGGGAGAGCGCCTCCTGCGTCTCCGCGACGAGCCGCGCCACCACCTCGGCCGCCGGCGGGATATCACTGATCCCGCCGGCCACCTGCCCCGTCGGGAAGTTGGCGATGTCCACCCGCCCTGCCGCCTTCGCGGGCACCACCAGCGGCTCCATCCAGATCCGCTGCCAGGGCATGGGCAGGATCTCGCCCTCATGCCCCTTCCACCGCTCGGTGAACCGGTTCCTGAGAACGCGGCTCGGCTTGCCGGTGTAGGAGCGCGAGACCACCGTGCCCTCCTCGGTGACTTCCAGGATCTTCTTCTTGTGGCTCTCGTGCGCCGCGGACTCCAGCGTGGCCAGGAAGCGGGTGCCGATCCACGCCCCGTCGGCGCCCAGCATCAGGGCGGCCGCCACCCCCCGCCCGTCGGCGATGCCGCCGGCCGCCAGGACCGGCACCGACACGGCATCGACCACCTGTGGGACCAGCACGAAGGTCGTGACGGCGCCCACGTGCCCTCCCGCCTCCGCGCCCTGGGCGATGATCACGTCCACGCCCAGGTCGGCGAGGCGGCGCGCCTGGCGCACGGTGCCGACCAGGGACATGACGAGGGTGCCCGCGCGATGGGCCTCGCGGACCAGCCACTCGGGCGTGCCGAGTGCCGCGACGAGGACGGGCACCCGCTCGCCGAGCGCCACCTCGACCTGCCCCCGGGCCAGCTCGAGCGTGAGCGGCGGGGGCGGGCTGCCGCGCAGCCCCTCCACCTCGGGCAGGAGGTCAGCCAGGAAGGGGGGAAACCGCGGGATGGCGCGCGCCCCCAGCTCGGCCGGGATGTCGGTGGGGATGAGGAGGTCGACGCCGAAGGGCCGGTCGGTGATCCGGCGGACGGCGGCGATCTCCTCGCGGAGCGCCTCCGGCGTGAGGAAGGTGGCGCCCAGCACCCCCATGCCTCCCGCCGCCGAGACCGCGCCCGCCAGCGGGGCCAGGGTGACGCCGCCCATGCCTGCGGCGACGAGTGGGTACTCGATGCCCAGGCGATCGCAGAGGCGCGTGCGGAGCCTCATCGGGCCGCCCGCCGCGTGAGCTCTTGCCGGGCGATCTTGCCGCTGGTGGTGCGGGGCAGCTCGGCCAGGAACTCGATCGCCCGGGGCTTCTTGTAGCTCGCCATGCGGGCCCGGCAGTGCGCGATGATGTCGTCCGCCGAGGCGTGATGCCCCGGACGGAGCTGGACGAAGGCTGTGACGGCCTCGCCCCACTCCGGGTCGGGGCAGCCGACGACGGCTGCCTCGTGCACGGCCGGGTGCATGTAGAGCACGCGCTCGACCTCGGCGGGATACACGTTGAGCCCGCCCGTGATGATCATCTCCTTCCTCCTCCCCACGATGTAGAGGAAGCCGTCCTCGTCGAAGCGGCCGAGGTCGCCCGGGCAGAACCAGTCGCCGGAAAACGCCGCCGCCGTCGCCTCGGGGTTGCGGAAGTACTCCGTCATCAGCGCGGGGCCGCGCGAGAGGATCTCGCCTTCCTCCCCGAGCCGGAGCTCCTTGCCGAAGACGCTGAGCCCGACGGAGTCTCCCTTTTCGGCCTCGAGCCAGGGCGGCAGCACCGTGATGCCGCCAGACTCCGTCGAGGAGTAGAACTGGTAGAGGTTCGGGGTGACCTGCTCGAGGACCCCGCACCGCGTCTCCGCGGGCAGGGCGGCGCCGCTCGAGATGAGGCAGCGGAGGCTCGAGGTTCCGGCCGTCGCCACCGCGGGCGTCGCCAGGAGGCGGCGGAGCATCGTCGGGACCGTGAAGCAGGTCGTGATGCGCTCGCGCGCGATCGTGGCCAGGGTGCGCTCCGGGTCGAAGTCGGGATCGATGAGGACGGTGCCCCCCCGGATGAGATGGGCGAGGGCGAAGGCGCGCCCGCCGCCCTGGGCCAGCGGCGTGTTGGACAGGAACGTGTCTCCGGGACCGATCCCGAAGTCGAAGGCGTAGATGGGCATCCGCCAGAGCATGGAGCGGTGGCTGAGGACGATGCCCTTGGGGAGCCCCGAGGTCCCCGAGGTGCAGCCGATCACGAAGGGCGCGTCCATGGGGACGGGCCGGAGGGCCTCCCCGGCGTCGGCTCGCGCCAGGAGCGCCTCGTAGTCGCGCTCCAGGCTGAGCCGCGGCCCGTCGATGGCGGGGAGCAGCGCGCGCGTGGCCTCCTCGTGGAGAACGGCCCGCGGCTCGTAGAGCTCCACGGCATGCCGGATCTCGTCCGGGCGCCACCGGTGGTCCACGGGCGCCGCGACGATCCCCGTCTTGGCCGCCGCCAGGAGCGCCTCGAGATGCTCGAGCCGGTCCGCCAGGAGCAGCAGCAGCCGATCGCCGGGGCTGAGGCCGAGCCCCGTGAGGGCATGGGCCAGCCGGTTCACGCGCTCGTCGAGCGCCCGGTAGCTGAGCGCGCGGCGGCCCTGCCGGACCGCGACCTTGGCGGGCTCCCGCCGGGCGGCCCAGACGAGGCCGTGGGCGACGTTCCAGGCGCTCTGCGCCGGGTCCATCCGCCTACTTCACACCTTTCTCGTCGTAGTAGCGCTTGGCGCCCGGGTGGACGGCGATGGGGTTGTCCAGCAGCGCCGTCTCGAGCCGGATCTCGCTGGCGCCGGCGAAGAGGCCGCGCATGTCCGGCATGTGCTTGACCATGGCCGCCGTGAGGCGGTAGACGAAATCCTCGGACAGGTCGCGGCTCGC
>JACPIQ010000084.1 GCA_016188005.1 Candidatus Rokuibacteriota bacterium
CGTAGTTGTACGAGAGCCCCACCAGGAGGGCGCCCACGAGGGAGCCCGTGACGCTGCCGAGGCCGCCGAAGATCACGACGATGAAGGCGAAGATGAGCTGCTCGGCGCCCATGGTCGAGCGCACCGACTGGCCGAACATCGCCCACATGAGACCGCCGAGGGCCGCCAGCGCCGAGCCGGCGGCGAAGATGCCCGTGAAGTAGCGGTAGATGTTGTAGCCCATCACCTGGATCATCTCGCCGCTCTCGACCCCGGCCCGGACGATGAGCCCGACCTTGGTCCGGGTGAGCACGAGCAGCATCGCCACGTAGACGAGGGCGCCGAGCACGATGGCCACCACCGGGAAGCGCAGGACGATCACGTCCGCCACGTCCCAGGAGCCCTGGAAGGCTCCGGGCAGCGGCATCACCTGGTCGTTGGGCCCCCAGACGATGCGGATCAGCTCCTCGAGGACGATGGTGGCCCCGAGCGTGATCAGGATCTGGAACATGTGCTTGCCGTACACCGGCCTCACGATCACGCGCTCCAGGATCACGCCGAGGCCGACGGCCACCAGCATGGCCGCGAGGATGGCCAGGAGCAGCAGGAGGAGGTTGAGCGGAAGCGACGGAGAGGCGGCCCACCCCCAGCGCCCGTCGAGCGCCAGCACCACGCTGAAGCCCACGTAGGCGCCCCAGGAGAAGAGCGCGCCGTGGGCGAAGTTGAGCACGTCCATGAGCCCGAAGATGAGCGTGAGCCCGGAGGCCACCAGGAAGATCAGCATGCCCATGGCCAGCCCGCCGACGGTCAGGGTCGCGTAGGTGCGGGGCTCGATGAAGGCCAGCGGCACGAGCAGGAGGGCCCCGGTGGCGAGCCCCGGCGCAACACCCCTCATATGCCGAGGTACTTCTTCTTCAGCGCGGCGTCCTCGACCAGCGCCGCCATGGCTCCCGAGTGCACCGTCCGGCCGTCGTCGATCAGGTAGAACCAGTCCCCCAGCGCCCGCGCCATGGCGAAGTTCTGCTCCACGAGCAGCACCGTGGCGTGCTCCTTCACGGCCCGGAGCGCCTCCACCAGGTGCTCGACGATGATGGGCGCCAGCCCCTTCGACGGCTCGTCGACGAGCAGGAGCCGGTTCGGGTTCACGAACGCCCGCGCGATGGAGAGCATCTGCTTCTGACCGCCGCTCAGCGTGCCCGCAGGCGCCCGCCGGAAGCGCTGGAGGTCCGGGAAGAGCGCGAAGATCTGCTCGAGGCGGTCCCGGCTCTGGGGTCCGTCGGACAGCGTCGCCACGCGCAGGTTCTCGTCCACGCTCAGGCCCGCGAAGATCCCCTGCCCTTCCGGCACATAGCCCACGCCGAGCCGGACGATCTCGTAGGGCGGCAGGCGGTGGATCTCCCGCCCGGCGTAGCGGATGGCGCCGCGGGAGGGGTGGAGCAGCCCCACGATGGTGCGCAGGGTGGTGGTCTTGCCTGCCCCGTTCCGCCCCAGGAGCACCGTGCAGGCGTCGGGACGGATCCGGAGCGAGACGCCCTGCAGGATGTGGTGCTGGCCGATGAAGGTGTGGATGTCGTCCAGCGCCAGGATGGGCTCGGCCCCGACACGGGCCACCGCGGGCTCAGCCACCGGCCCCCCCGCCGCCGAAGTACGCGGCCTGGACGGCCGGGTCGGCGCTCACGGCCTCCGGGGGACCCTCGGCGATGAGCCGGCCGTCCTTGAGGACGGCGATGGAGTCCGACAGCGCCATCACCATGTCGATCTTGTGCTCCACCAGGAGGACGGTGCGGTCGCGCCGCTCCTTGATCCGCTCGATGAGGCCGATGATGGCGGGCACCTCCTCGAGCGACATGCCGGCCGTGGGCTCGTCGAGCAGCAGCACCTCGGGCTCCAGCGCGAGCAGGATGGCCATCTCGAGCTTCCGCTTCTCGCCATGGGCCAGCTCCGAGGCCGGCGCCCGCCACTTGGACTCCAGCAGCACCGTCTGGAGGATGGCGTAGGCCCGGTCCTCCAGCTCCGGGAAGCTCCGGTAGTGGCGCCACACGTTGAAGCGGAGGCGCGCCCGGGCCTGCGCGGCCAGCCGCACGTTCTCCAGCACGGACAGCGTGGCGAAGATGTTGGTGAGCTGGAAGGAGCGCCCGATCCCGAGCGCGGTCCGGGCCGAGGCGCGAAGGCCGGTCACGTCCCGGCCCTTGAAGTACACGCGCCCCTCGGTGGGGCGGTACTGGCCGCTGAGGAGGTTGAAGAAGGTGGTCTTGCCGGCGCCATTGGGGCCGATGATGGACGTGAGCGCGCGAGGCCTGATCGACAGCGTCACGTGATCCACCGCCACGTGGCCGCCGAAGCGGATGGTGAGATCCCGCGTCGAGATGACCGGCGGCTCGCCGCCTCGCTCCGCTCGGGGGATCACCATATCCGCTCGCCTCGCCGTGAGGCACGGCTCAGCTCGCCCTGCAACGTCACGCTCAGGCGCTATCTCCCCTTCAGGAAGGCGCGGAGCGCGGTCCTGACGCGGGGGTTCTTCCCCAGCAGCACCGTGTAGTGGTTGGTGTGCGGCACCACCACCAGCTTCGACCGCGGGATCCCCGCGGCCATGGCCCGCCCCTCCTCCTGCGTCATGAGGCAGTCGGTGGGCGTCAGGAGCCCGTCGGGGGCGCGGAAGATCAGGGTGGGGCACTTCACCTGGTGGTGGAGCACCCAGAGGCGCTCCCGCTGGAGATTGCGCAGCTCCTCCTCGATGGCGTGCTTGGCGACCTTCGAGCGGACGGCGCCCGACGGGAGCGTCTCCACATCGTAGCGGAAGTAGCGCTCCAGGTAATCGTTCCAGCGGCCCTCGAACATCGGGAAGCTCCGGAGCAGCCCGAGGAACGTCTCGAGAGACGGGAACTCCATCCCCAGCCGGTTGATGGCCGGCGCCAGGGAGTCGAGCACCTCCGCCCGGACGTCGAGCCCGCCATCCACCAGGACGAGCCTGGAGACGCGGCCCGGGTGGCGCGCCGCGAAGCGGACGCCGATATGGGCGCCCAGGGAATGCCCCATGATCACGGCCTTCTTGAGCTCGAAGCGGTCGAGCAGGCCGAGGAGATCCGCGCAGTGATGCTCGAGGCTGTAGCCCGACTCCGGCTTGTCGCTCTCCCCGCGCCCGCGGAGATCATAGGCGATGAGCCGGTGGTCGGGAGCGAGCGCATCGGCCATGCTCGCCCAGCAGGTGTGATTGGCCGTGAGGCCGTGCACGCACACCAGCGCCGGGCCCCGGCCCGGCCACTCGTGCGCGGCCAGCGAGAGACCGTCGACGGCGACGCGGGTCATGGCGTGCCCCCCGCTACCGCTTGTTGAGGATTGGGGGCGCCGTCTCCTGGGGGGACAGCTCCTTGAGCAGGCTCGGCACGAGCCAGGGCACGTCCGGCTTCGAGACGAACTTGAAGGCGTACATCGACTGCAGGGCCTGGTGGTCCTCCTTGCGGAAGATCATCTTTCCCTTGGGGGTGTTGAACTCCATGCCCTCCATGGCCGCGATGAGCTTCTCCGTGTCCGTGCCGCCCGCCTTCCGGATGGCCGTCACCGCCGCCATGGCCGCCGCGAAGCCGCCACAGGTGAAGAAGTCGGGCGGCTGCTTGAAGCGCGTCTGATGCTCCTTGACCAGCCAGTCGTTCATCGGGTTCTTCGGCAGCTCGTGGTAGTAGTATGCGCCACCCACCATGCCCTCGAGCCCCATGGCCTTCATGGCCTTGAGCACGTCCAGCACGTTGCTGCCGCTCGCCAGCGTGATCCCGTACTTGTCCAGGCGGTTGGCGACGAGCTGCGGGAAGGGGCCCCCCTTGCCCGCCCAGATCACGAACACGTACTTGGCCCCCGGCTTGTCCTTGAGTGCCCCGATGATCTTCTGGATGGACGCCGTGAAGTCGGTGGCCTGGATGGGCGCGTACTCCTCGTGGACGACCTTGGCGCCGAGCTTCTCCACCGCGGCCTTGTAGGCGGCCACGCCGTCCTTCCCGAAGGCGTAGTCCTGGGCGATGGTGGCGATGGACACGCCCGGCTTGGCCACGGCCAGCGCGTTGGCGATGGCGTCCTGCCCGGAGTTGCGGCCGGTGCGGAAGATGTAGCGGTTCCAGTGCTCGCCGGTGATGCTGTCGGCCACGGCGGGCTCGACGATCAGCACCTTCTTGAACTCCGCCGCCACCGGGAGCACGGCCAGCGCCGCGGCGCTGCTGGTCGTCCCCACCACGAGGTCCACCTTGTCGTCGGCGTACAGCTTGGTCACCTTCTGCTTGGCCACGTCGGGCTTGAGCTGGTCGTCCTCGATGAGGAGCTCGATCTTGCGCCCCAGGAGCTCCAGCTTGCCGCCCGTCGCATGCTCGAGGCCCAGCTTGAAGCCGGTGATGACCTGCTTGGCGTACACCTCGAAGGGGCCGCTGATCCCCTGGACCAGGCCGATCTTGATGGGCCCCTGCGCCTGGGCCGAGCCCGGCCAGAGGAGCCCCAGACCTAGCAACCCTGCGCCGACCATTGCCGTCCACCTGGTTCTCATTGGCCCTTCCTCCGTTGATCCGGCTCCTGGCCGGACCTGGCTTGCGTGACCGCCCCGGCTGCCATTGCCCTGGCAGCCGGGGGGCACCGTATCAGGAGTTACGCAGCGCGTCAAGGTGAAACACGCCTCGCCAGACCGAGGCCAGCCGGCGGCCGAAGCCCGCTCCCGGGCCCGCCAGCCACTGCTTCGTCGAGCTATAACCGAACTGCAGCGCGAGCCGGCTCGCCTCGAAGCCCATGGAGGGGCCGAAGAGAGGGGAGTCGCCCGGCGGCGGCTGGAGCAGATGGATCTCCACGTCCGGCCGGCGCAGGGCCAGCTCGCGCAGCCCCAGCTCCAGGAGATTCTGGCTGTTGATGCGTCCCACCTGCTCGAGGATGCCGTAGAACCCGTGCTTCCGGAGCGGCGGCGGCTCGTCACCCAGGGCCCGGAGGGGCACCAGCGGATTCACCACCAGGACGAGCCTGGCGCCGGCGTCGACGGCGAGATCGGTGTGCCCCGTGTGCCCCACGTCGCCATCCACGTAGTCGCGCCCGCCCACCGTGAAGGGAGCGAAGAAGCCGGGAATGGCCGAGGACGCCGCGATGGCCTCCGAGATCGGCGTCTCCGCGCGCCGACCCACGCCGAAGACCACCCGCTCCGCCCGATCGAGGTCCATCGCGGGGATCATGAGCGTCCGCGGACACCTGCGGAAATCGTTCGACAGCCCCTTGAGCGAGAAGGTGCGCCGCATGAACTCCTCGAGCTGCCTCACCGAGAAGAACCCGTCGGGCATGCTGTCCTGGCTGCGCGCGAGCAGGTCCGGCCAGTCGAGGCCGAACCCCCTCACCAGATTCTTGCCCACCGCCCAGATGAGCTGGGCGAAGTTGCGGGCGGCCCCGGCGAAGGCCCCCTTGTGGAAGACCGAGCTCCGCTGGAAGTTCAGCGGGTCGTCGCGCCCGTCCTCGAGGATCCGGTAGAGCGTGAGCGGCGGCACCCCGTTGGCCATGAGCGCGGCGACGACCGAGCCGGCGCTCGACCCCACGTAGAGGTCGAAGTCGTTGGCGCGGAACTCCGGGAGGTCCTCGTCCAGCGCGGCCAGCGCGCCCACCTCGTACATGCCGCCGATGACGCCGCCCCCCGCCAGCACCAGCGCCCGCTTGGCGGGAGCGCGGCGCCCCGGCAGGCGGGCCAGCCATTCCCTCAGCACCGCGCCCCTCCTCACCAGCGGATGAGGGTCGCTCCCCAGGAGAAGCCGGTCCCGAAGGCGGCCAGCAGGATCAGGTCTCCGTCCTTGATCCGGCCCTGCGTCAACGCCTCGTGGAGGCAAATGGGGACCGACGCGGCGGCCGTGTTGCCGTAGCGCTCGAGGTTGTTGTACGCGCGCTCGCGGGGAATCTTGAAGGTCTCCGCCACGGCCTCGATGATCCGCATGTTCGCCTGGTGGAAGATGAACAGGTCCACATCCGACGCCTGGAGCGCATTGGCCTCCAGGCACTCCCGCACCACCTCGCGAAAGCGGCGCACGGCCTGGACGAAGACGGTCCGCCCGTTCATGCGCGGGAGCGAGCGCCCGTCCTCGATCTTCTTCTTCGAGACCGGCGGGAAGGTCGAGGAGCCCCACAGCTCCCCTGCCAGCGCGTCGAGGTGGGACCCGTCGGAATGGAGATGATGGGACAGGAGGCCCCGGCGCGTCCCGGTGGCCGGGGCCTCCTCGGCCTGGAGCACCGCCGCACCCGCCCCGTCGGCGAAGAGCACGGCCATGTCGCGCCCGATGTCGGTGTAGTCGAACATCGAGGAGAGCAGCTCGGCCCCCACCACGAGCACCCGGTCGAACATGCCGCCCCGGATGAACTGGTCGCCCATGGCGAGACCGTAGATGAACCCCGCGCAGCCCTGCTGCAGGTTGAAGACCGGCGTGGTCGTCAGCCCCAGCTTGCCCTGGAGCACGCAGCCCGTGTGGGGGTAGGCGAAGTCGGGAAGGGTGGAGGAGTCGATGATGCAGTCCAGATCCTCGGCCCTGAGCCCCGCGTGCTTGAGCGCCATGCGCGAGGCCTCCAGGGCCAGGTCCGAGACCATGAGCGTGGAATCGATGCTGCCGTCGAGCCCGTGGTCGCGCACGTCGCGCATGAAGGCGGTCTTGTCGGGGGCCTCCGCGAGCCGGAGCAGCATCCGGTAGGTGTCCGGAGACATCCGGCGCTCCCGGATGCCCGTGCGCTGGGTGATCCACTCGTCGCTGGTGTCCATGCACCGGGAGAGCAGCGCATTGTCCACGACGCACTCCGGCACCGCCATGCCCGTTGCGATGATCCGCGCGATCTTCATGCGGCTACTGCCCTCCAGCCACCGGCTGGGCCCGGGGCATCGGCGCGGGCCGCCGGCCCTCCTGGATGGTCGCGGCCAGTCCCGCCCCCACCAGGAGGAGCGCGCACGCCGATCCGAACGCGGCGCCGTAGCCCCCGGTCAGGTCGAAGAGGAAGCCCGCCAGCCAGGAGCCCAGCGCCGCACCCACCTGGTGAGAGAGAAAGATCAGCCCGAAGATGGAGCCCACGGAGAAGCGCCCGAAGATGTCCGCCGTCAACGCCGACGACATGGCGAGGCTCCCCGACAGGCCCAGTCCGCCGATGGCCGCCACGATCATGAGCGTCACCGGATCCTGAACGAGAAAGAGCAGGCTGAAGGCCCCGGCCCGGAGGAGATACACGGCGGCCAGGACTGGTTTCCGCCCGTAGCGATCCGAGATGACTCCCAGCGCCATGCCGCCGCCGATGCTCGTCAGGCCGAGGAAGCCGATGGCGGAGGAGGCCGTCATGGCGTGGAAGCCGTGGTCCGTCAGCATGGGCACGCCGTGGGCGGAGAGCAGGCTCATGGAGAAGCCGCAGTTGAAGAGCCCGCCCGCGAGCTGCCAGAAGGAGGGCACCTGGAGCGCGGCCGCCACCGTGGTCCGCTCGAGCGCCGGGATCACCCCCTCGACCGCCGGCTCGGGCACCAGGCCATCGGGGTGGAGACCCAGGTCGCTCGGGTCGTCGCGCAGGAGCCAGAGCGACAGCGGCAGCGTGACGACGACCGCCGCGACGCCCATGATCAGGTAGCTGGCGCGCCAGCCGAACGTGAGGATGCACCACATGACGATCGGCACGAGGAAGGACATGCCGGCCATCGAGGCGGCCGAGAGCACGCTCACCGCCGTCCCCCGCCGCTTGACGAACCAGCGCGCGAGGGTCGCCGAGGCGACGACGTGTCCGGTGGCCGCCAGCCCCAGCGCCACCAGCACGCCGTAGAACAGGACGAACTGCCAGTAGGAGGTCATCATCCCCGTGAGCGCGAGGGAGCCGCCCACCAGGACACCGCCCGCGGAGCAGACGAGGCGGGCGCCGAAGCGGTCCACCAGGCGGCCCACCACGGGCATGAAGGCGCCGTAGAGGAAGAGCGAGAGGGAGACGACGAGCGAGAAGGTCCCGCGGTCCACCCCGAGATCAGCGGCCACGGGCTTGAGGAAGGGGCCCACGGTGAAGCGGACGCCGGTGGAGAGGAAGGTGATGAGAGCGAAGGCCCCGGCGACCCACCAGCCGTAATAGATGTGCCCGGGGGCCGCCCGGTCATGGCGTGCCATCGTCACGTCACTATACGCCGCGTGCTATCATTCCGCCATGCCCCTGTGCGCCTTCCGCGCCGCAGCGCTCGTCGCGCTGCTGCTGGGAGGCTGTGCCGCGCTGGGCGACACGGCGGGGGCGCGCCAGCCCCGACCGCCGCTTCCCGTCGCCGAGGTCCTCCTCGTGGGCTTCTCCGGAACGCAGGTCCCAGGCAACGAGGAGCTGCGGTCGCTGGTCTGCGACGTGAAGGTCGGCGGCCTGATCCTCTTCGAGCGCGACGTGGCCACGCGCGCGCCGCGGAACATCGAGAGCCCCGAGCAGCTGGCCCGGCTCACGGGCGACCTGCAGGCGCTCGCCAGAAGCTGCGCCGGGCGGCCGCTCCTCATCGCAGCGGATGCCGAGGGCGGGCTCGTCATGCGCCTCTCGGCGCGGGTCGGCTACCTGGCCACTCCCTCGCATCAGGAGCTGGGGGAGAGCGGGGACGTGGCCCGGACCCAGCTCGAGGCGCGGCGGCTGGGCGCGAGGCTGAGGGACGCCGGGATCAACTGGAACCTGGCCCCGGTGGTGGATGTGGCGGTGAATCCCGCCAACCCGGCCGTGGTAACGCTGGGCCGCACCTTCGGCAGCGATCCCGAGCAGGTCACAGCGCAGGCCCGCGCCTACATCGCCGGCATGCACGAGGCGGGGATCCTCACGGCGCTCAAGCACTTCCCCGGGCACGGGTCGAGCCGCGTGGACTCCCACCTCGGCTTCACCGACGTGACGGACACGGCCGATCCGGACGTGGAGCTGGCGCCCTACCGGAGGCTCATCGAGGAGGGCCTCGCCGACAGTGTCATGCCGGGCCACGTCTTCAACCGCCGCCTGGACCCGTGGTACCCGGCCTCGCTGTCGCGCGCCACGGTCACTCGGCTCCTGCGCGGCCGGCTGGGCTACAAGGGCGTGGTGGTCTCCGACGACCTGCTCATGGCCGCCATCGCCCAGCAGTACGGCCTCGAGGAGTCGGCGCTCCTGGCACTCCGCGCCGGGGTGGACATCCTCCTGATCTCCCAGAACAGCGTCACGCACGAGCCCCGCGCGGCCGCGCGCGTGGTGGCCGCCATCGAGCGGGCGCTCGCCGAGTGGCGCCTCTCCGGCCGCGCGGTGCGTGCGGCCCTCAAGCGCGTGAGCGCGCTCCGCGCCCGCATCACCCCGTAACCTCCCCCGGCGCGTCAGGCCCCCTCGCCGGCGCGGAGCGCGCGCAGGAAGCGCTCCACCTCCGCCCGCTCGGGCAGCGAGTCCTGGGCCCCGCGCCGCGTGCAGGTCAGCGCCGCTGCGGCCCCCGCCAGCGGCACCGCCTCCTCCAGCGTGCCGCCCGCGGCCAGCCCCGTGGCCAGCGCCCCGGTGAAGGCGTCGCCGGCCGCCGTCGTGTCCACCACCGTGACCGGGAACGCGGGGAAGTGCACGGCCCGGTCGCGCTGGCAGACCAGCGCCCCGTCTCCGCCGAGCGTCACGATCACCGTGGCAGCGCCGCGTTCCAGGAGCCGCCGGCCGGCGCCACGCGCCGACTCGAGGTCCGTCACGGGCGCGCCGGCCAGGGCCGCGGCCTCCCCCTCGTTCGGGGTCAGGTAGGCGACCAGCCCGAGGAGATCGTCCGGCAGCGCGCACACCGGCGCCGGGTTGAGGATGGACCGCACGCCGTGGCGATGCGCCTCCGCGAGCGCCCAGCGGACCACGGACAGCGGCGTCTCGAGCTGGCAGACGACGACATCGGCCCACGGGATCGCCGAGGCGTGGGGCTCGAGCATCTCCACGGTCAGCCCGCGGTTGGCCCCCGGCGCCACGCCGATCTCATTGCGCCCCTCGGCGTCCACGAAGATCAGCGCGGTGCCGGTGGCCGCGCCGGCGAGCGCAACGAGACCGCTCGCGTCGATCCCGAGCGCCTCGAGCCGTGCGCGGATCTCCGCGCCGGCTGTGTCCTCGCCGACAGCCCCCAGCATCCGCACCTCGGCCCCGAGCTTGCGCGCGGCCACCGCCTGGTTCGCCCCCTTGCCCCCCAGATTGGTGAGGAGCGTCCCCCCCGACACGGTCTCGCCCGGCCGGGGCAGCCGCGGCAGCGCCAGGGCGTGGTCCACATTCGCCGAGCCGATCACACAGACGCGCGGCACAGCCGCTCCTGGAATACGAGAAGAGCACCGGCAGTCAGCGGGCGCGCCCCTTGGGCAGGTAGCGCACGTTGTCGAGCCCCTCGAAGTCGGCGTCCTGCGTCCACAGTAGCGCTTCGTGCTGACGCGCGACGGCCAGCACCACGCTGTCGGCCAGGGGCAGCTTGTGGGCCACACCGAGCCGGGCCGCTCTGATCGCGATACCGGAATCCATCGTCTGGACCTGTCCCTGCTGCATGAGCGCGACAGCCTGCAGCGCGGCCCCCTCCCCCTTCTGCTGCAGAACCCGCTTGAAGACCTCCAGCAGACAGATCGTCGGAACGACGAGTCGGGCCGAGTCCTCGATGGCGGGCGCGAAGAAGCCGGCGCCGGGGCCATTGGCGAAGTACTCGAGCCAGGCCGAGGAGTCGACGACGTTCACACCCGGTCTCTCTCGCGCGGCACGGTCGTGTCGATGCCCCGGAGGAATCCCCTCATCCTCCGGATGGGCCGGAGCGGGATCAGCTCGATGCGGTCCTCGTAGACGAGCGCCTGCACCTTCTGCCCCGGCACGAGCCCCAGGGACTTGCGGATGCCCCGGGGGATCACGACTTGGAACTTCGGCGATATCGTCACCGTGTCCATGACACCCTCCTCCGCTATCGATGCTGGAAACGTATGACGAGTCTACAACGATGAGCCGACCCGGGCAAGGTCCAGGCCGGACGCGGCAGGAGGGCGTGGCCCACATTCGCCGAGCCGATCACGCAGATGCGCGGCACAGCCGCTCCAGGAGCAACGCGAGAACGCGCGGCGCGTCCACCGCCAGGGCCACGCGGCAGTTGGTGGGCCGCCGGCTCCCCGGATGGATGGGCCGCCGATCGGCCAGGGAGAGGCCGCGGGTCACCCGTCCCTCGCACTCCACCTCGACATGCAGCGCCTCGAAGCCCACCAGCGAGGGGTCGAGGGCCACCGCCACGGCCAGGGGATCGTGCAAGACGATGCCGTCCTCCCCCCTCGCCGCCGCGAAGTCGAAGCCGTGGGCGGTGAAGTCCAGGAGGAAACGTCCGACGCGGGAGCGCGGCTGTGGCAGCCTCGCGTCGAGATCCGCGCGGCGGAGCGCCCCTTGCCGCGTGACGTCGAGCGGGACCACCTCGAGTGGCAAGCCCGCCTGGAACACGGCCGCGGCGGCCTCGGGATCCACGAAGAAGTTGAACTCGGCGCCGGGGGTCACATTGCCCGGCACGGCCACCGCGCCTCCCATGATCACCACCCGGGCAACCCCGGCCAGGCGCCGCCGGTCTCGCCGGAGGGCGAGCGCCAGGTTCGTGAGCGGACCGAGGGTCACGAGCTGCAGCCGGCCGCTGAAGCGTCCGGCCGTCTCGAGGATCAGATCGGCGCCGTCGAGCCCCTCGAGGCTGGCTCCCGGGGCCGGGTAGCGCGGCCCCCCGTCGGGCTCGAGGAGCCGCTGGATATTCCCCAGCCCGTCCTCCCCGTGGACGTGGCTGGCGGTGACGAGGGGACGCACGAGCGGAGCCGCCGCGCCGCGGGCGACCCGCGGCAGACGCGCCGGGCGCACGACCTCCAGTATCCTCAGGACGTTCGCCGTCGCCACCTCCACGGGGACATTGCCCGCCACCGTCGAGATGGCCTCGACGGACACCTCCGGCGAGGCCAGGGCCAGGAGAAGGGCCAGCGCGTCGTCGATGCCGGGATCGGTGTCGATGAGGAGGGGAACCGTCATTTGACAGGGGCGGCGGCAATCAATACGATGGGGCTGACCATTCAAGCCGGAAGGAGGGGCGGATGAACATCCGGATCACGTACTGCGGGGAGTGAAACTACCTTCCCCAGGCCTCCAGTTTGCAGGCCGCCATCAAGAACAGGTACGGCATCACCGCCGACCTCCGCGAGGGAGTGGGCGGTATCTTCACGGTCGAGATCGACGGGAAGATGGTGTACGACAACCAGGTGACCTACCGCTTCCCGACAGACGACGAGATCTTCGCTCACATCGACGCCCTCAAGACGTAGCGCGCTCCAGCGCTTCCCGGAACGCCGGGTGGGCGACGCGGATGAGCGCGGCCGCCCGCTCGGCGTCGCTCCTTCCTCTCAGCAGGGCCACGCCGTGCTCCGTCACCACGCAGTCGGCGAGGAAGCGCGGGGTCGTGACCCGTCCGGCTCGCCCCAGCCCTGCCACGATCCGGGACACGCTCCCGCGCTTCCCCGTGGACGGCAGCGCGATGACGGACCGCCCGCCCGCAGCCCGCGCGGCGCCCAGCACGAAGTCGAACTGCCCGCCGATGCCCGCGACCTGCCGGCCCTCCACGCTCTCGGCATTGACCTGGCCCAGCAGATCCACCTCGAGCGCCGAGTTGATGGAGACGAAGTCGCCCAGCGTGCCGATGACCTGGGGATCGTGGACCAGGTCCGAAGGCTCCATGTTCAGCGCGCGGTTCTCGTGGGCCCAGGCGAAGAGCCGGGCGGTGCCCATGATCTCGCAGACGTCCATGCGCCCCGGGTGCAGCCGCTTGCGCGTGTTGGTGATGACCCCGGCCTCCAGGAGCGGCAGCATGTGGTCCACGAGGAGCGAGTGGACGCCGAGGTCGCGCTTGCCCCCCAACGCCTCCATGATGGCCTGCGGGATGGAGCCGATGCCCGCCTGCAGCGTGGCGCCGTCGGGCACCAGATCGGCCACGTGGGCGGCGATCCTTCGCTCCACCTCGCCCACGGGAGCGGGCGGGTACTCGCTCAGCGCATGGTCGGCCTCGGCCCAGCAGTCGATCTGCCGGCGGTGCAGGAAGGCGTTGCCCAGCGTGCGCGGCATGCGCGGGTTGACCTGGGCGATCACGAGCGGCGCCCGGCGGGCGGCCGGCAGCACGTAGCTGACCGAGACGCCGAGGGAGAGGTATCCCGCCCGGTCCGGCGGGGAGGCGTGGACGAGGACGGCGTCCGGGGCCCACGCCCCGCCAGCCGCGAACACGCTCACCGTGTCGAGGTACCTGATCCCCACGAAGTCCACGTTCCCCCGCGCCTCGGCGGCGGAGAGCCGCGGCGACATCTGCCAGGTGGCGAACCGGAGCTTGCCGGCGTAGGCCGGCGCTGCGAAGGGGCAGTCGTCCACGCGGAGCCCGCCCATGAGCGTGAGCGGCGCGAGGCGGTCGGCCTGCGCCATGATCTCGCCGAGGAGCGCCGTGGGGTCGCCGCAGCCCGGGGGGAGGAGGACCTTCATGCCGGGGCGCAAGCGTCCCACGGCATCGGCGAGCGTGGCTTTCTCGAAGGCCCGTGGCATGGAGCGCGGGTAGTATAATCGCCCACCGGTGGCGCGGACAACGGAAACGCGCCGGCCTGGCGTCGGGGTGACGGCGACTGAGATCGCGCGAGGGGAGTCGTGGAGCGTGAACGACCGGCGGGGACGGGCGGGCGACAGCCCGGGTGCCCGTCGGGGGGAGGCCAACTGAGATCGCGCGAGGGGAGTCGTGGAGCGTGAACGACCGGCGGGGACGGGCGGGCGACAGCCCGGGTGCCCGTCCCAGGTGAAGGAGACCCAACATGCCCAAGATCGTTCAGGCCGTGAACCCGCCCACCCTCGCCAGGCCCGTCGGCTACTCCCATGGCTGGGAAGTCCAGGGCGGAAGGATCCTCTACCTCGCGGGCCAGGTGGCCTTCGACAAGGACGGCAAGGTCGTGGGGAAGGGCGACATCGTCCGCCAGTTTCGCCAGATCTGCGAGAACCTGAAGGCGGTGCTCGCGAGCCGGGCCGGCCAGATGAACGACATCGTGAAGCTCAACATCTTCGTCCTCAGCAAGGCGGACTACCAGGCCCACGGCAGGGAGATCGGCGCCGTGTACCGCGAGTTCTTCGGCAAGCACTACCCCGCCATGACGCTCGTGGAGGTCAAGGGCCTCTACGACGAGGATCAGGGCTGCCTCCTGGAGATCGAGGGCGTGGCGATCCTCGACTGACGCGCGGGGAGACGGCGTGAAGATCACCATCCTGGGCGGCGGCCCTGCGGGACTGTATCTCGCCATCCTGCTCAAGAAGCAGGACCCGGGACACCGCATCACCGTCTTCGAGCGCGACGGCCCCGAGGACACCTTCGGCTGGGGCATCGTCTTCTCGGAGCACACCCTCGGCGTCCTCCGGGACAGCGACGCGCAGAGCCACGACGCCATCACCCGTGCCTCCGAGACCTGGGACCGGGTGGACACCGTCCACCGAGGGCAGCGCGTCTCGGTGCGGGGCAACGGCTTCTCCGGCATCGCCCGCCTGGCTTTCCTCAACATCCTGCAGCGGCGCAGCGCCGAGCTGGGCGTGGAGCTCCGCTTCCGGGCGCCCGTCACGAGTCTCGCCGAGCTCCCCGACGGCGACCTGGTCGTGGGCGCTGACGGCGCCGGCAGCCTGGTGCGCCAGAGCCATGCCGGCTTCTTCCTGCCCGCGGTGGAGCTGCGCCAGAACCGCTACATCTGGCTCGGAACGCCGCAGACCTTCGACAGCCTTTCGATGATCTTCCGCGAGGCCGAGCGCGGCCTCTTCATCGCCCATGCCTACCGCTTCAGCCCGACCATGAGCACGTTCATCGTCGAGTGCCCGCCGGCCACCTGGCTCCAGGCGGGGCTCGACCGGATGTCCGACGAGGAGACGTGCCGCTACCTGGCCGGAGTCTTCGCGGCCGACCTCGGCGGCCGGCCGCTGCTCTCCAACAACTTCGTCCGCTGGATCAACTTCCCGCTGATCCGCTGCCGCCGCTGGCACCACCGGAACGTGGTGCTCCTGGGTGATGCGGCGCACACGGCGCACTTCTCCATCGGCTCGGGCACCAAGCTGGCGCTCGAGGACGCCATCGCCCTGGCCGACGCCCTGGCGCGTCACCCCACGGCGGCCGAGGCGCTGCCGGCCTTCGAGGGCGCGCGGAAACCCGTGGTGGACGCCTTCCAGCAGGCGGCCACGCGGAGCCTCGCCTGGCTCGAGCGCGTGGACACCCACCTGGGGCTGCCCCCGATCCCCTTCGCCTACCGGCTCATGACACGCAGCCAGCGCGTGGGTTATGCGCGGCTCAGCGCCCAGGCGCCGGAGTTCATCGCGCGCTACGATGAATGGCGCCGCGCCCAGCCGCCGGCGCGCGGTCCCATCCCGGCGGAGCTCCTCGATCTCTTCGAGAAGGCCACCTTCGCCCATCTCGCCACGCTCATGCCCGACGGCTCGCCCCACGTGACCCCGGTGTGGGTGGACTATGACGGCCGCCACATCGTCGTCAACTCCGCCGCCGGGCGGCAGAAGGATCTGAACATGGAGAAGCGCCGCCATGTCGCCATCGAGATCCCGGACCCGGACAACCCGAACCGGTACGTCCAGGGGCGCGGCCCCGTGGTCGAGATCACCGAGGAGGGTGCCGAGGAGCACCTGCACCGGCTCGCCCGCCGCTACCTGAACCGCGACCGCTACCCCGACGGCTGGCGCTTCCCCGGCGAGGTCCGACGCATCTACCGCATCGAGCCCCGGCGCGTGAGCATCTGGGATCCCTTCGGGTAAGGTCCATGCCGGACATCGCCCCCCGCCCCGATGGGCTCCCAGCGCCGGCGCTCAGGCCGGAACAGCGCTTCACGCTCGACCACTTCCTTCCCGCGGTCCGGCGCTGGTTCACCGAGAGCTTCGGCGAGCCGACACGACCGCAGGCGGAAGGCTGGCCGCATATCGCGGCCGGCCGCCACACGCTGATCATCGCCCCCACCGGATCGGGCAAGACGCTCGCGGCCTTCCTCTGGGGCATCGACGCCCTCTGCCGCGCGGCTCGCGAGAGGCGGCTCGACGACCGCGTCCACCTCGTCTACGTCTCTCCGCTCAAGGCGCTCAACAACGACATCGAGAAGAACCTACGCGCGCCGCTCGCAGGCATCCGTGACCTGGCCGCGGCGGCCGGAGACCCCCTGCCCGAGATCCGCGTGGCCGTGCGCACCGGCGACACCCTGGCGCCGGCCAGGCAGGCCATGGTGCGCCGGCCGCCGCACATCCTGATCACGACGCCGGAGTCGCTCTACCTGCTCCTGACCTCCGAACGCTTCCGCCCCGCGCTGTCCGAGGTCCGGAGCGTGATCGTGGACGAGGTGCATGCCCTGGCCGGCAGCAAGCGCGGCGCGCATCTCGCGGTCACCCTCGAGCGCCTCGAAGCGCTTGCGGGGCGCCCCTTCCAGCGCATCGGCTGCTCGGCCACGGTGCAGCCGCCCGAGGTGGCGGCGGCCTTCCTCGCCGGGGCCGGCCGACCCTGCAGCATCGTGGACGCGGGTTTCGACCGGAGCCTCGACGTCGAGGTCGTGGCGCCCGTCCCGGACTTCCTGACGGCGGTGTCGGACACCGTCTGGGACTCGGCGCTCCAGGAGCTGGCGGGCTGGATCGAGAGCCACCGCACCACGCTGATCTTCACGCCGAGCCGCCGCATGGCCGAGCGGCTGGCGCGCAACCTCGACGAGCGGTTGCCGGAGGGCCACGTGGCCGCCCATCACGGCTCCCTGTCGCGCCGGGCGCGGCTCGAGGCCGAGGACCGGCTCAAGCGCGGGGAGATCCGGGCGCTGGTGGCCACCTCGTCCCTGGAGCTCGGGATCGACGTGGGCGCGATCGACCTCGTGGTGCAGCTGCAGTCGCCGCGCAACATCGCCGCGGCGCTTCAGCGCATCGGGCGCGCGGGGCATACGCTGGCGCGCACCTCCAAGGGCCGCATCCTCGTCACGAAGGGGGACGAGCTCGTCGAGGCCGCGGCGGTGGCGCGCGCCATCGGTGGGCAGGAGCTGGACCGACTCGCCCTCCCCGAGGCCCCGCTCGACGTCCTGGCTCAGCAGATCGTGGCCTCGGTCGCGGTCGAGCCCTGGCCCGTCGACGATCTGCACGCCCTCGTGTGCCGGGCGGCGCCCTATGCCTCCCTCCAGCGCGAGGCCTTCATGGCGGTGGTTCGCTCGCTGGCCGAACCGCTCCCTGCCGAGGTGAAGGGCATGGCCCCGCGGATCCTCTGGGATCGCGTCAACGGCCGTCTCCACGCGCGTCGGGGCAGCCGGCTGCTGGCGCTGACCTCGGGCGGGACGATCCCGGATGCGGGGCTCTTCGACGTCTACGTGGCCGACACCGACGTCAAGCTCGGCACGCTCGACGAGGAGTTCGTCAGCGAGAGCCTCCCGGGGGACGTCTTCCTGCTGGGCTCGCGCCCGTGGCGCCTCGTCAAGACCCGGCCCGACCGCGTGCTGGTGGAGGATGCCCACGGCATGTCGCCCACCGTGCCCTTCTGGAAGGGCGAGCATCCCTCGCGCTCCTGGGAGCTGGGCCGGCTCTGCGGCAGGCTCCGGCGCGAGGCTGCCCGGCGTCTGGACTCAGCCGACTTCGAGGAATGGGCGGGCGAGGAGTGCCGGCTGGACAGGCGGGCCGCCCTGGCGCTCCGGGCCTGGCTCGCCAAGTGCCGTGACGTCCTGGGCGAGATCCCGGACGACGAGCGCATCGTCGTGGAGTCGCTCCCCGACGAGCTGGGCGGCCGCCATCTCGCCATCCACTCCGTATTCGGCATGCGCGTCAACGGGGCGTGGGGCATCGCGCTCAAGGAAGCCTTGCGGCGGCGCGCAGGGATCCTCGCCGAGGCCAGCCACACCGACGACGCCATCCTCCTCTCCTTCGCGCCCGGTCAGGCGCTGCCCGCTCCCGAGCGCCTCGTGGCGCTGGTGGCCCCGGGAGAAGCCGAGGGGCTCGTGGCCCGCGGGCTCGTGGGGACTCCTCTCTTCACCACCCGCTTCCGCCACGCCGCCGTGCGCGCTCTCTTCGTCCCGCGGATGAGCCGCGGGCAGCGCACCCCGGCGTGGCTCCAGCGGCTCAAGGCCGATGCTCTCCTCGAGGCGGTGGGTGGGCGGCCCGACTTCCCGCTCGTGGCCGAGACGCTGCGGGAGTGCTGCCGCGATGCGCTGGACGTCCCGCGGCTCGAGGGTCTCCTGCAGAGGATCGAGGACGGCGAGATCTCCCGGATGGCCGTCCACTCGGCGATGCCCTCGCCCTTCCTCTATCCCCTGCTCCTGGCCTGGGACTGGGCGTATCTCGACGCCGCCCACGCCGAGGAGCGCCGGAGCGACGCCATCCCGATGCAGAAGGGGCTGGCGGCGCCCACCGGGCCCTTCGAGCCCGGCCTGCTGGCGGCGGTGGAGGCCGAGCTCGGGCATACCGCTGCGCAGCGACGCGCGCGCGAGGCCAATGAGCTGGCGGCTCTCCTGGAAGGCCTGGGGGACCTCGACGATGGCGAGGTTGCGGATCGGGTCGCAGGCGACCCCGCCCCGCTCATCGCCGCGCTCGCCGCCGAGGGCAGGATAGCCAGGATCCGCTTCGCCTCGGGCAGGGCGGCGTGGGTGGGAACCTCGGAAGCCCCGCTCTGGCAGTCACTTGAGTCAGGTGGGCTCAGGGAGATTCTGAGCCGCTGCCTGAGGCGTCGCGCCCCGGTGACCGCCGCCTGGATCGAGGCCCGCTACGGGATAGGTGGGGAGGCCGTCAGGCAAGTGCTCGATGGCCTGATCTCCGAGGGCACGGTGGTCGCCGGCCGCTTCCAGCCCGGCGCTCCCGGCACCGAGTACGGTCACACCGCTGTGCTCGATCTCCTGCGCCACAGGGCCACCGCGGCGCGGAGGCGAGTCACCCCTGTGGCCTCCCCCGAGCAATTCTCGGCCTTCCTGCTGCGCTGGCAGCATGTGCACCCGGAGAGGCGATTGACGGAGGCCGCGGGGCTCCTCGCCGCCCTCGAGCAGCTGGAAGGCGAGGACTTCCCCTTGCGCTTCTGGGAGCAGGAGCTGCTGCCGGCGCGGCTCGAGCGCTACGATCCGCACGAGCTGGACGCGCTGGGCCTGTCGGGCCAGGTGATCTGGACTCCGCTGTCGCCGGGCACGCCGGGCCGGGTGGGAATTGCGCTCAGCGAGGACCTCGGCTGGCTCCGGTCCCCGACCGATGCCGAAGCCGACCTCGACGCGGCGTCCAAGAACGTGCTGCGCCACCTGCAGCTTCAGGGGGCCTGCTTCGTGCGGGACCTGCTGCGCGGCACAGGGC
Source organism: Candidatus Rokuibacteriota bacterium (assembly GCA_016188005.1). NCBI lineage: Bacteria > Candidatus Rokuibacteriota > Candidatus Rokuibacteriota bacterium. The sequence continues at coordinate 19,255 of JACPIQ010000084.1, forward strand.
TCGCCGAGCACGAGGTGATGGACATTCTCTGGGCGCTCTTCTGGAAGGGGCTCTGCGCGCCTGACGCCTTCGAGCCGATACGCCGCGCCGGGGCCAGGCCCAGAGGCGAGCCCCCGCGGGCGCGCCCCGCGGCGGGATGGCGCGGCAGGCGCGAGGCGGCGCGAGGGGTGCGCCAGAGACTCGCGCGCACCGGACCTGTGCCGGGCCGGTGGGCGGCGCTCCCGCGCGAGGCCCCGGCGCTGACCCCCGAGGAAAAGGCCGAGAAGCGCGCGCGGCTCTTCCTCGAGCGCTTCGGGATCCTCGCCCGCGAGCTGGCTGGCGCCGAGTGGAGCTTCCTCAGGCCGGTGCTGACCCGTCTCGAGTATGCGGGCGAGGTGGAGCGCGGCTACTTCGTCGAGGGGCTGTCGGGCGAGCAGTACGCCCTCGCCGAGGCGGTGGGCCAGCTCGGCGCCTCACCGCGCCGCAAGGAGCCTCCGCTGCGCCTGAGCCTGGCCGACCCGGCAAGCCTGTGGGGCGGCCCCTTTTCGCTCTCGCGGCCGGATGGCAGCCGCGTGCAGGCGCCGCGGCTTCCCCAGAACTTGCTCGTGGTACGCGGCGGCCGGGCGCTGCTCCTGGCCGAAGCCCATGCCCGCTCGCTCACCCCGCTCAGCGGCTTCGAGCCCGACGCCCTCCCGGAGCTGATCCGGGCGCTCCAGGAGCCGTGGAGCCGGCCGCCAGACCAGCGCGCCGTGAGGCGCCTCGAGGTGCGCCTCTGGGACGGGATGCCGGTGCGCCGCTCGCCGGCCGCCGCGGCGCTGCTCGAGGGCGGCTTCTACGCTGACGGCGACAGGCTCTGCTTCGACGGCTTCCCCGGCCCCGGCAGTGGCCAGGCGAGCTGAGGCGGGCCGCCCGACGAGGCGAGCGAAACATGGAAATCAGGCCGAGCGGAGCGAGGCCGGGCGAGCTGAGGCGGGCCGCCCGACGAGGCGAGCGAAACATGGAAATCAGGCCGAGCGGAGCGAGGCCAGGCGAGCTGAGGCGGGCCGCCCGACGAGGCGAGCGAAACATGGAAATCAGGCCGAGCGGAGCGAGGCCAGGCGAGCTGAGGCGGGCCGCCCGACGAGGCGAGCGCCATGATCGGGACCAAGCGTGTCTATGAGCCGCGAGCGAGCGAGGACGGTACGCGCGTGCTGGTGATGCGACTCTGGCCCCGCGGGATCCGCAAGGAGGCCGTGGATCTCTGGCTGAAGGAGCTCGGCGCCGAGCTGGCCAACCTCAAGGCCTACAAGGCAGGCAAGATCGGCTGGCCCGAGATGAGGCGGCGCTACCTCGCCGGGCTCCGCCGGCCCGAGACGCGCGCCGCGCTCGACCGCGCGCGGGTCCTCGCGCGTGAGGGAACCGTCACGCTGCTCTGCTCCTGCGAGGACGAGCGGCGCTGCCACCGGAGCCTGCTTGCTCAGGTGCTCGGCCGGGCGCCGGTCGAGAAGGCGCCGCGGGGGCCCCGGAAGCGCGCCGCCCGCTGACGGCGGAGAACGGTCTCCGTCGCAGCACTCGATGCCATCCCCTCCCGTGACGGCTCCCGCGCCCCGCTCAGCGCCTGGAGACGCCGTCACCGCGCCCGCGCCGCTCCGCGGTGAGGCGGGCGCGCAGGGTGACTCCGAGCGGCGTGACGAAGAGCGCCGCCAGGAGCCAGAGCCAGCCGTGCAGGCTGGTGGAGGCGATCCCGCTGAAGTACGCGCCGATATTGCAGCCAAAGGAGAGTCGGGCGCCATACCCCATCAGGAGCCCCCCCAGCAGCGAGGCGGCCGCGACGCGAGGCGGGATGCGCCGGGCCGGCGCGAAGCGTCCCGCCAGGCCCGCCCCCAGCAGTGCGCCGAGGAGGAGCCCCAGGTTCATCACCGTCGTCACCTCCGCGAGGACGGGGGCAGCCAGCGCCGCCCGCTCGAATTCCCCCTGCCAGAACGGGACCCCCGAGAGGTCGTACCCCGCGCTCTGGAGCACCTTGCCTCCCCACAGAGCAAACGCGAAGGTGATCCCCCACGGGCTCCCAGACACCGCGAGCGTCGCCGCGTTGAGGACCGCCAGCGCAACGCCCCCGGCCAGGAGTGGCCAGGGCCCCCGCAGCAGGCGCCGCCAGCCGGCAGTGGGTGGCGGCGCTGATGGCCTCGCCCCCCGCCGGCGCTCGATCCATCGTGTGGCCAGGGCGATCAGGGCGAAGGCAGCGAGTTGCAGGGCCACGGCCCAGATCCAGCCGAGGGCATGCCCGAGCGAGACCGGGCCGAGCGACGGCACCGCCCGCCACAGGGACATGTGGAAGGTCGCGAGCACGGCGCCGACGACGAAGCCCAGCAGCGTGATCCCCGCAGAGGTCGTTCCTCCTCCGACCTGGAAGAGGGTGCCCGAGGCTCAGCCGCCGCCCAGCTGCATCCCGATGGCGAACAAGAACGCGCCGGCCACCACTGATGCGTCCGCCACCGCCACGGCTCCCTGGACGGGGCGACCCAGCGCCTCCTCGGCGGCCAGCATCGGGGCGAAGAGCAAGGTGGCCACCGCCAGCATCAGCATCTGCGCTCTGATTCCGCGGCCGTCCCCGGACATGACGAACACGCGGAACGCGCTGGTGAACCCGAAGGCCGACTGATAGAGCACGAGCCCGCAGCCCGCCCCCACCAGGAAGAGCACCGCCTGGCGCGGCCCATGCGCCGCCCAGAGCCAGCCCGAGCCGGCCAACACGAGGGCCAGCGCCACGCTCGCGGCCCGTGGCCCGTTGACGGCCGCACGCTCCAATTCCCTCGCCCGAGTCATCTCACTGTTCCCTCCAGCGTCCGAGCGTGGTGCTGGTCCACGGTGGGGCCCATTATGCGGGCGGGGCCGCGGGGCCGCAAGGGCGGTCGGGGTATCGCGTCGCCTCTTGACAGGCCGCGCGTTACCGGGCCCGCCGACCGGCCGAATCTGCCCTTGAAAAGCCCGCCCCTCGTGCGGCAAGATACCGGCGCGTGGACCCGTTCTTGACGCCGTCCCTCAAGTACCTGGTCCTCGGGCCCGTGACGGACGATCCCCGCCAGATCGACCTGATGGCCAAGCACATCGTGCGACGCTTCGGGTGGCCGCCGCAGTAGGGATCGCCGCAGGCGGCCTGCTCGGCAGCCTCGTCCGCGCGTGAGGGCTCCTTGACAGTGGTCGCGCCCCTTCCCTACACTGAGCCGGTGACAGGCAAGCGGGCGGGACTTCTTGCCTTTCTTTTCGTGCCGCTCCTCGCATCCGACGCCTTCGCCGAGCACGAGGTCTACTATCGATACACGGTCCTCGGCTACCTCAAGGACGCCAAGGGAAACGCCAGAGCCGGGGTGCCCGTGGAGCTGGTGAGGGAGAAGACGGGCTTCACCTATCTCGGCGAAAGCGATCGGAGCGGCCTGTACGTGATCGTCGCGCGGCTCGGCGACGAGAGCGCGGGCGAGCGCCTGGCGCTCAGGGCGGGAGCCCGGACCGCCGCCGTCACAGTCCGCTTCGACCCCCAGAACCACACCCAGGAGCGCGGGACGCGCATCGACTTCATCGGAAGCAAGACCATGGAGCGCCCCTCCTGGTTCCTCGCCACGCTCAAGCGCTTCCTCGCCGAGTGATGCGCGCCCCGCGAGCCGCCGAGCGCGTGAACGTGCTCTACGCCTGGGTGCGGCTCATCAGCCGCTTCTGGGTCTGGTTCTTCTTCAAGACGGTGGACGTGCGCCACCCCGAGCGCGTGCCCGCGACGGGCCCGGTGCTCCTCTGCATCAACCACCCCAACAACTTGATCGACTCCCTCCTGGTGGGGGCGGTCCTCGACCGGAAGGTCCACTACCTCGCGACGGCCGCGCTGTTCCGCAATCCGCTGGTGGCCCGCTTCCTCCTGGCCTGCGGCGCCATCCCGGTCTACCGGAAGCAGGACGAGCTGCGGGGGGAGGCGACGGCCGGTGCCGACCGAAACGTGGAGGCCTTCGCGGCGTGCTTCCGCGCGCTCGGCGCGGGCGGGCTGATCGGGATCTACCCCGAGGGCACCACGCATGCCGAGCCGCGCGTCCAGCGCATCAGGACCGGCGCCGCGCGCATCGCGCTGGAGTTCGAAGGCCGCCGCGCCGGCCACCCGAGCCCGGCGGCGCCCCTGGCAGTCATTCCGGTGGGGCTCACCTTCGAGGCGCGGAAGTCCTTCGGCGCCCGGGTGCTGGTCTCCTTCGGCGAGGCCATCTCCGTCGCGCCCTACCTCGAGTCCTACGCCAGCGATCCGGTCAAGGCCGTGGACGCCCTCACCACGGCCATCCAATGGGGCATGGAGTCGCAGGTGGTGGCCGTCAAGCGCATCGACTCGGCGGCGCTGATCCGCGCCGTGGAGGACCTCTACCGGGGCGACCTGGTCCGCGAGCTCCAGGAGGAGCGCGGGCTCTCCACGCGGCAGATCGACACGCTGCGCCTCTCGCGCGCCATCGTGGATGCGGCCCACTTCTTCGAGGACAGCGACCCCGAGCGTGTGGAGCGGCTCTGGCAGCGCATCCAGGGCTACCGCGCCAAGCTGGCGGCCTACCGGATCCGCGACGAGGCGGTGCGGGGACGGCTGCGCCGCCCCGAGCGCGCGGAGCAGCTGCGCCGCGGCTGGCAGGCCTCCGCGGGGTTGCCGCTCTTCGCCTATGGCGCCGTGGTGAGCGGGGTGCCGTACCTCGTCCCGCGCTGGGTGGCCCGGCGCATGTCCCGCAAGGAGACCGACTACGCGACGACGCGCCTCCTGGCGAGCATGGTCGCCTTCCCGCTCTTCTGGGGAGCCGAAGCCTGGCTCGTGTGGTGGCTCGCGGGCCCCGGCTGGGCCTTGGCCTTCGCGCTGTCCCTGCCGCTGTCGAGCCTCGCCGCCTACCGCTACCTGGGCGGCGTCGGCCGGCTGCGCGGCGAGCTCCAGCTCGGCGCGCTGGCGCTCACCCGCCGGCAGACGGCCTCCCGGCTGCTCGCCGCACGCCAGGCGATCATCGCCGAGCTCGAGCAGGCCAAGAACGACTACCTCGCCGCCACGAAAGGGAGCAGCTTTTGAGCATCCATCTCCTGGAGGAGCTGTCCACGCCGGCGCTCGAGGCGCTGGACCGGGATCGCACCGTCATCATCCTCACCGTGAGCCCGCTCGAGCAGCACGGCCCTCACCTGCCCGTGGGCGTCGATGCCTTCGCCGCGCGCTACCTGGCGGAGGCCATCGCCGAGCGTCTCGTGCAGTCACGCGCCGGCTGGACCGCGGTCCTGGCGCCGACGCTGCACATGGGCTCCTTCACCTTCCACGCGGTGGGCACCGTCAGCGTGCGCCAGCGGGCGGTGCGTGACACGCTGGTGGACTACGGCGAGTCGCTGGCGCGGGCGGGCTTCCGCTTCATCCTCGTCTCCAACGGCCACGGCGGGCCCGGCCACCTGGTGGCCCTCGAGGAAGCCGCGGCTATCGTGTCGCGCCGGCACGGCATCACCATGGCCTCACTCACGGGCCAGCTCGTGTGGGAGTTCCTGCGCGGCCGCTACCTGCCCGAGATCGAGGAGGCCCTGGGCCGCCCGCTCTCCGCTGAGGAGCGCCTCGCGCTGGCCGAGGATGCCCACGGCGGCCTCTGGGAGACCTCGTTCATGCTGTGGCTCAGACCCGATCTGGTGGAGGCGGACTTCCGCGCGCTGCCGGCGGCGGCCTACCCGATCGCCCATCGCCTCATTCCCAACTACCCACTCAGGAACGGGGGGCTCGGCTACGTCGGGCATCCCGCGCTCGCCGATCCGGCCTTCGCGCGCGCCACCACGGAGGTCTTCCTCAGCCGCGCCATGACGCTCGTCGACGGACTGCTCGACGGACGCATCCGGCCCAGGGCGCATCGCTCGCCCTTCTTCGCCATCCCGCTGTTCAGGACCAACTTCTGGCCGGTGCTGGGCGCCGCTGCGGCGCTGGCAGGGCTCTGCCTGTGGTGGCGCAGGCGATGACGCTCCCGGTGCACCTCAGGAGCGGAGACGCCTTCCTCTCGTGCCGGCTCTTCCTGCCGAGACGCTCCAACGGCCTGGGGGTGGCGTACTCCCACGGGTGGGGCGGCGCTCATGTCCTCGACGATCTCCACGCGGCGCTGGCAGGCTGGGGCTTCACCGTGGCTTCCATCGAGCAGCGCGGCTACGGCGCCTCCACGGGCAAGGCGCGGCTGTCGGCCTGGCCGGCAGACCTGGGGGCCGCGGCCACCTGGCTTCAGCAGCGGGGGCTCCGCGTCTGGGCGGCGGGGCTCTCCACCGGCGGCACCATGGCGCTGGTGACGGCAGCCAAGCGCGCCGACCTGCTGGGCGCGCTGGCCATCTCCCCCTTCGCCACTCTCCGGCGGATCAGGGAGGATTACCCCGCGTGCCGGGAGGTCCTCAGGCAGCGGTTCGGGCGCTTCGGTCCCGAGGACTTCGCCATCGCCGACGCGCTCCGCTGGGCGCCACGCATCGCTCCTCGGCGCGCGATCGTGGTCCATTGCGCGGCAGACGACACCGTCCCCTTCGCCCACGCCGAGGCCATCCGCGACGCCGGGCGCGGGAAGATCGAGCTCTGGCGGATCGAACGCGGCGACCACCGCCTCGAGACCGTCAACCGGGCGCCGCTGTTCACCAGGATCAGGCGCGTGCTCAGCAGCGAGAGAGGAGACCTGTGATGAAGGCGTACGTGCTCATCGAGTCCTCGGCCGGCAAGACCAAGGGGGTGAAGAAGGCCCTGGCGAAGATCAAGACCGCCCGGGCCACCGTCGAGGCCATGGACGCCGTCACCGGCCCCTACGACTTCATCGCGGTGGTGGACGGAGCCACGCTGGACGCCATCGGCAACCTGGTGACGGAGTCCATCGGCACGATCGACGGCGTCACGCGCACCACCACCTGCGTCGCGGTCGCCATCGGCTGACGGGCTGTTCCCCCGCGCCGCAGGATCGTGGCCGCGGCCGCACGCCCCGACGCTCCCGGCGGCGTCCGGAAGGAGCGTGCGGCGCGCCGCCGGTCAGGAAGATTGGCTGGTCCCGATGGCGGCCCCCCGTCCGCTCGGCGTCCAGGCCGGCCCAGGAGCCCGGCGCTCCCCAGGACTCCATGAACGGTGCCCCTTCTGTAAAGGACTCCGACAGGCAGCCCCGGGAAGGCGCTGGTTTCAGGCCGGGAACATCCCGTCGGGATTGACGGATCTCGAGCGGCGTCGAGAACCTTACCAAAGTCCCCCAGCCCCGCCGCAGCGCATTGCGTATTCCCTGCATTTTCCTTCGTGGCACGCGCTGTGCAGCACTTGCACGGTGAGCTGGCAGGGAAGCAGCTCCAGGTCACTCAGGCCGTTCACAGGGAGGCCGTCGCGCGCGGACAAGGTCTCGGAGGGAGGGCTGCACGATGCTCCGACCGACTCTTTCAGCGTTGCTCGCTCTGCTCCTGGCGACCCCACCGGTTCTCGCCGCTCCAGTGGCACAAGGCCAAGGTGTGACCTTCAACCAGGTGGACTTCGCCTACACCCTGGCGACCATCCCGAATTCCGACTGGGGGACCGCCACCGTCGACGTCGCGGCACTCGCCAGTGCCACCGGCATTTCCGGCGGTTTCCTGAATGTCCACTCCAGCTTCGGGTGGGTCATACAGAACCTTCCCGTCGACCCGAGCTCCGGATACTCCACGATCGGCACGAGTTTCAACCTCGGAACGTCCGGGTCGATCGTCACGCGGGTGCTCAACCTGAGCGTTGAATACACGGCGAGCCCGATCTCATTGTTCTCCGGGAACGTGACGAATCCCTTCGCCTTGCCACCCACCAACGATGTCGTCGCCGCCGAAGGCTACGGGGCCGGCAGCGTCACCAATCCGGGTGCCCCACCTCCGGTCAGGACCCTCGCGTTTCCAGGCGCCTCGACCGAGCTCAACTGGCAACCCGGCCATCCAAACGTCCAGACCGCCGATGACCAGTGCGCGCCGATGGCGGTCGCAAACAGTCTTGCCTGGCTCAATACGGCGCATCCGGGTTCGCTCCGGCTCGACCCCCACGTGATGGGGCTGGGGCCGGACGGGTCGCTCGTCGGGCAGCTCGAGACCGACATGGGACGCACGTTTCGCAACAGGCGGGATGGCGATGGCATCGGGGCGGACTCGATCCTCGAGGGCAAGTTCGAGTACCTCGACCGCAACAAGCCGTTGCGGAGCCTGGTCACGAAGCACTTCGATCCAGGGAAGGACGAGATCGTCGGCGACTTCACCCGACACAAGCGAACGTCGGCGGACAGGACGACGGCCGGTGATACCGTGGCTGATCTCGTCAAGTTCATCTGCTCGGAGATCAAGGCGGGGGAGGATGTCGAGCTCGGCTATCTCTTCGACGGTGGGGGCGGGCACTTCGTGGATCTGACCGGCTGCGGGTTCATCCTGGGGATCCCGTACGTGACGTTCGTCGAGGACGCCGATCAGACCAACGATACCCGAGGGCTCCGCCACTGGTTCTCGCTGCTCGTCGACACCGACGGGGACGGTCGGATCAACTTCGATGGAAGGAATCACGAAGTGTCCTTCGTCATCTCCGAATCGATACCGCAGCCGAGGGCCCTGGCCCTCCTCGGTTTCGGTCTGGTTCTTCTCTGGGTCCTCGGCCGCCGGCGCCGGCCGGGCGTGCCACGGGGTGACGAGGCCTGATGCTGGTGCTCGGGGGCAGGCTCTCTTCCCGAGAGCCTCGCTCCCCGTAGGGCGGACCGGCGGTGCGGCCCGGAGGGACCATGGCGATCTCAGCCCGACGCCCATGAGGGCCGTGGTTCTTCGGGCCCCGCCGGAGAAACGGTCGACGATGGGCCGGCACGGGCCTGGGCGGTGGCTGGGCATCACGGTCGCCATTGTCGCCGCACTGTGGGGCGGGAACGCCTCGGCGCCCGCGGCGGAGGTGCCGGGGCGGACGACCTACCTGGCGATGTTCCTCGAACCGTCGGATGTTCCTCCCGGCATGCGGCGGATCCAGGATTCCCGCGACAAGGGGCCGCGCGCTGGCGACCTCGCGTACGCGAAACACGGTGGGGAGCAAGCCGGCCTGGCGATCTGGATGGGGGCACCCGGGACCGCCGTATGGCGGCTCGCCGATATCCGCTGGCTCTTCGCCACGGACACCGGTGCGGCCGCGTATCACCGCGCGACCCTCGGCGTGAACTCCGAGGGGTACCCCGAGGTCCCGAGCGCCCCGAAGGTCGGCAGCGAATGCCGGGTCTTCGGAGGGACACGCTTCGAGCCCGCGCTGAGCCGGAACCTGACGCAGTACTTCTACATCTTTCGCGTGGGTCGCGCCGTGGTCAAGCTTCACGTGGCTCAAGGGCCTGCGGTCGAGGGCGTGATGCTCACGCCTGGACTGGTCAAGCCGATCGCCGACAAGGCCGCGGCACGGATCCGGGGCAGGCTGAAGTAGCTGCCGTCAGCCAGGCACCCCGGCCCCCTCACCTCACCGCGGCTCCTTGGCCTTGAGCTCGCCCTCGTGCTCGCGGACGAAGGCGCGGATGTCGTCGGCCATGGCCAGGAGCTTCTCCCACTGCTCCTTGTAGAGGGTGACGGGGAACCGGCCGAGGCCGTAGACGGACACGCCGCCCTTGCCGCTCACGCGGAGAGAGACACCACGCGTGGTGCGGGCCTTGAGGGTTTCGTTCTCCTTGCGGAGCCGTTCGAGCTCGGCCTGCAGGTCTTCCTGGTCTGCCATCGTCGCCTCCGTGGATGCGCCCTCGGACGCATCGGTGTCATCGTGAATGCGGTCGCCGGAGAGTGTCGCATAGAATGTCCTGTGCGACAGACGGAATGGGCGTCCTCCTGAGCCGACCGATTCGGTGGTCAGGAGAGGCCGGTGCGGCAGGTGCCTCGACGCGCCGCCCAGGGCGGGTCCCCCGGCCGCGTATCGGCCCTTGACGGTGCCGTGGTCCTCCGGTTAGCTTTGCGGTCAGTCAGGCGAACTCTCCCGGAAAGCGAGGAGGAGTTCGTGTGCGCCGTGGTGTCGGCCGCGGGGGGGCATGGGGGGTGATCCCTGCGAGGGCCGGGGTTCCCGGCGACGCTGTCTTGCGGGCCCCCCGCAGCACAGCAGGCCTGCTTCCGACAGGGGCGCATGCCGCCGGCCGGCTGGGCGCCTCCGAGGCAGGCGTTCTGACTCCCACGCTCGCTCGCGGTGGTCGGTGCCCCTCGATCGTCACGCCGCCTGCGCCGGCGGGCGGAAGATCGATGCCCGCCCGCGGCCGCGCCGCAGAACGACGGCGGCGAACCGAGGCGGATCCGCTGAGGAAGCGCCGGTCCTCGCCGAGCCGGGAGGCCAACAGGGCCGAGGAGGTGAGACGATGAGGTGCGGTGGGACGTTGCTTCTCTCCATGCTCCTGCTGGCGGGCCCGGCGCCAGCCGCGGCCGACGAGGTAGTGATCCGCGTGTTCGGCGACAAGACCGCCCACAACGCCATCGCTCCCGGCATTCAGGCCTTCAACGAGCGCTTCAAGGGCAAGTACCGCGCCGAGGTCGAGACCATCGCCCAGACCACCGCGGTGCTCGACCGAGAGGTGGCCCAGTTCATCGCGGGGACGGCGACGTACGACGTCGTGAGCCTGAACAACTACTGGGTGCCGGAGGTGGCCCGGTACCTGGAGCCCCTCGGCCCCGCGCTCCGGAGGGCGGGCATCGATCCGGTCTCGACCTTTGGGCCCGGCGTGATGCGCGACGTCACCTACCGTGACTCGGTGGTTGCGCTGCCGTACCGGCTGAACCTCGACGTGCTCTTCTACCGGAAGGATGTCCTGGACGAGGCGGGGCTTCGAATCCCCGCAACGCTCGACGAGTACCTGGCGGCCGCCCGCAAGCTCACGCGCAAGTCCGGGGGGACGACGGTCTACGGCACCGGCATCAAGACGCCGGAGCCCCTGTGGACTGTCATCGCCTTTGCCGGGCACTTCATGCTGCCGAACGGTGGCCGCCTCATCACCGCCGACCGCAAACATGCCCACCCGAGCCTGAAATCGGCCCTGGCGGTGAAGGTCCTCCAGTTGCTACGTACGCTCACCCAAGAGGGGCTCACGCCGAACCCGCTCTCCCTGACCTTCCAAGACAACGTCGTGCTGTTCCAGCAGGGGCGCATGGCGATGAACGGGGAGAACTTCACGCGGGCCGTCCAGCTCGAGGACCCCTTGAAGTCCAAGGCCGCCGGGAAGATGGCTTACGCGCCCATGCCCAGCCAGAAGCTCGGCCCAGACCCGCCGGTCTACTACGGCAGCGCGTGGACCTACGCGATCGACAAGAACAGCAAGGTGAAGGACGCGGCCTGGGAATATATCCGGTTCATCACGAGCCCGGAGATCCAGAAGCTGAACGCGGCGAAGACCGGCAACGGGGCGACGTCGCCGAGCGTGTATGACGATCCCGCCGTGGTCCGGGCCAACCCGGCCGCGCGGGCCGTGAGGGCCGCGCTGGAAACGGGCTACACGCACCCGTTCCCTGTACCGCAGCTCACCCAGCTCCAGCAAATCGTCCACGAGGAGGTCCAGCAGGTCATTCTCGGCCGGAAATCCCCGGAGGCGGGTGCCGCCGCGATGTTCGAACGCGTCGACCGGGCCCTTCAGTGATGCCGGGCGCGGCCGGCCACCCCGAGCCGGCCAGGGCGACTGGGTGATGTCAGGCGCCGCGGTCGAGTGGGTTCCCGAACCCGCGCGCCGGACGCCGGTCGCCCACACGAGCGAGGTGCTCGTCGTGGGGGGCGGACCCGCCGGCGTGTGCGCGGCCATCGGTGCCGCGCGCATGGGTGTGCGCACGCTGCTGGTCGAGCGTGACGGCTTCCTGGGAGGCAGCGCCACCGGGGGTATGGTGGCCAGCTTCATGGGGTTTTACTGGCACGAGCACCGCGTCACCGGGGGCCTCGCCTTCGAGATCACCCACCGGCTCATCGAGGCGGGCGGCGCCACCGGGTTCACGCCGTACCTCATCGCGGAAGCGAGCGACCATCCCATCGAGGGTCGGACCTTCCCATTCGATCCCGAGATCCTCAAGATCGTCCTCGACAGGATGGTCGAGGAGGCCGGGGTCAAGGTCCTCAGCCACAGCCGGGTGGTGGAGCCGCTCGTCGAGGAGGGCCGCGTGGGGGGCGTGATCGTCGAGGGACGCTCCCAGCGGAAGGCCATCCGTGGCCGCGTGGTGGTCGACGCCAGCGGCGACGGCCTCGTGGCGCACAAATCGGGTGCCGAGCTCGAAAACAAGGCCCAGGATCCCAGGAGCCGCCAGCCCATGACCTTGATGGTGCGGGTCATGGATGTGGATGTTCCGCGCTTCCGCGCGCTGCCCCGGGAGGAGAAGCAGCGGCTGGTGAACCTGGGCATCGAGCGGGGTGAGCTATTCTTCAAGAGCCTCGCGCTCGTCAGCTCGCCGGCCGGGCACGATGGTTTCCTCCTGATGACGCGGGTGACCGGGCGCGACGGGAGCGACGAGGAAGACCTCACGGCCGCGGAGGCGGAAGGCCGGCGCCAGGCCCTCTCGGTGATCGGCTACCTGAGGCGGGAAGTCGCCGGCTTCGAGCGGTGCCGGCTCGTCGCGCTCGCGCCATGGATCGGGATCCGTGAGACCTGGCGGGTGATGGGGGACTACGTCCTGACGAAGGAGGACGTCCTGAGTGGCCGCCAGTTCCCTGACGCGATCGCGCAGGGCGGGGGCCCGATGGACGTCCACCACGCCACGGGAGCCGACCTCACGCTCGTGGTGCCCCCCGCCCCGTTTTCGACGCCGTACCGCTGCCTCCTGCCGAGCGGTGTCGAAGGCTTGCTGGTGGCCGGACGGTGCGTGTCGGCCACCCGCGAGGCGATGGGCGCCCTCCGACACATGGGGTCGGCCATGGCGCTCGGGCACGCTGCCGGCGTGGCCGCGGCGCTCGCCGGCCAGGCGACGGTTCCACCGCGGCGCGTCGATACGGATGAGCTTCGCGCAGTGCTACGTGCCCAGGATGCGATCGTCGACTCACCGCTCGGCGACGCCGCCGCCGGGACGGCCGGGGGCACCCGCTAGGCGTGGGGCCTCCGCCCCCTCTTGGCCGGGTCGTGGCACCAGCACGGACGTCGGCGTCGACCACCGGGCAGATGCTCCGCGCGCTGTCCCCCTACGCGTGGTCGGCACCGGTCCTCCTGACCATGGGGGCGGTGCTCGTCGGCCCCTGGGCCTACAGCCTCGACCTGAGCTTCTACTCGTGGAGCCCGCTCCGCGAAGCGCCTCCGCGCTTCGTCGGGGTCGCGAACTACCTGGCCACCCTCGCCGATCCGCTGTTCCAGCAGGCCCTCGCGACGACGCTCACCCTCGTTGTCGCGGCGGTGGCGCTGGAGTTCGTCCTGGGCTTCGGGGCCGCGCTCCTCCTCATGCTGCCGGTGCGCGGGAAGCCGTTCTTCCAGACCGTCTTCCTGATCCCGATGATGATCACCCCCGCCGTGGTCGGCCTCGTCTGGCGCGTCCTCCTCCACGACGAGCTGGGCCTGGTCAACTGGGCCCTGCGGAGCCTCGGGCTCCCGGCCGTCGGCTGGCTGTCCGACCCGAGCGTCACCTTGCTCACCATCCTCTTGATCGAGGTGTGGCAGCACACGCCGTTCGTGATCCTAGTCCTCGGCGCGGGCCTCGCCACCGTGCCCACCGAATTGATCGAGGCCGCGCGCGTCGACGGTGCCGCGCCGCGCCAGGTCCTCCGCCACATCATGATCCCGTGGCTCTCGGCGATAATCGTCGTCGTCCTCCTGTTCCGCATGATCTTCGTCCTGAGAACCTTCGATACGATCTACGCCCTGTTCCGCTCTGGCGGGCCCGCCCAGGCGGGGACGACGATCGGCGTGTACCTGTACGAAACGCTGCGGGTGCACTGGAACCTGGGACAGGCTTCGGCGGTGTCCTACCTGATCCTGCTCCTCACGGTGCTCGCCAGTGCCGGATTTGCGCTCCGGACGTGGCGCCGGGCGGCAGCTTGATGCGCCTCCATCCACTGGCGCACGCCGCCGTCCTGGGGACCCTCTGCGCGTTCACCGCCTTCGGCCTCTTCCCGATCGTCTGGATCGTGCTGACCTCGCTGAAGCCGCCGATCGACACTTTCGCGGTGCCCCCGGTATTCCTCTTCCGTCCCACCATCGAGTCCTACGCCCAGCTCTTCGGAGGCGGCCGGCAGCTCAGCGAGCTGGGCCTGTTCCTCCGCAACAGCCTGGTCATCGCTGGCCTGAGCACCGTCTGGGCGGTCGTGGCAGCGAGCCTCTCGGCCTACTCGCTGGCCCGCCTGCGCTTCCGGGGCCGCGGGCTCCTGGGGTTCCTGATCATCGCCACCCGCATGCTCCCACCCATCGCCACCGCCATCCCGACGTTTCTTCTCCTCAATCGCCTTGGGCTCCTGGACACTCATCTGGGGCTGATCGCGGTGTACTCGGCGATCAACATCCCGTTCGCCGTGTGGATGCTGCGCGGGTACATGGACGACATCCCGATCGAGCTCGAGGAGGCAGCGGCCATCGATGGATGCACTCGCCTGGCGAGCCTGGCTCGCATCGTTCTGCCCCTGGTGGCCCCGGGCCTGGCCGCCACCACCGTGTACACGTTCCTCCTCGCCTGGAACGAGTTCGCGCTGGCGCTGTTCCTCACCGCGCGACACGCGGCGACGATGCCGATCTTCATCCTGAACTTCGTCACGGACGACGGCGTGCAGTGGGGGCCCATGTCGGCGGCGGCCACCGTGATGATGGCCCTGCCGGTGCTGTTCGTGCTCGTGGCCCGACGATACGTGGTCCGCGGCCTCCTGACCGGCGCATTGAAGGGGTAACAGGGGGCGGAGCCATCATCAGCGGGCTCTCCGGGGATCGGGCCCGCGGGCGGCCGCCGGCGGCCGACGCCGGCTGCGTGCCGTGGACCTGACATGAGGTCCGGACTCGAGCGGGGTGGCGCGTGCGAACCCGGCGCCCCGAGGATCGCTCCCAGTGCTCCCACCGACGCCCATGGCACAGCGTGGGGACGGAGGTCGCCGCGCGCGACCTCACGCCGCACAGGGCCAGTTCCTCCGGCCGCGCCCCGAGGAGGAGCGCTTCATCACCGCCGCGTTCATCGGCGCCCTGACGACCACGGGGACGGCCGACGAGCTCGTCGAGCGCGTGCGCGGGCGCGCCGCCTCCGGCTACGAGCAGCGCGCCAGCTGCCTCGCTCCCGGGCGCGAGGACGCGAGCGAGGCGTGGGCGCTCGGGCGGGCCGGCGTCTGAGGTCGAGCGCCGCGCCCACGGCGCCCGGCCACTCCGAGCATCAGCCGGCTGCCCGAGACGGCCGCCAGCATCACCTGAGGCCGAGAAGATTGAACGCGGGCACCGGCTTGAGGAAACCCTTGAGGGTGAGGTCCCCCAGGGCGTCCGCCAGGACCAGGTCATCCACCGTGGCCAGGAGCCGGCGCGAGATCAGGATCTGTCCCGGCTTCGCCTCGCCGCACAGCCGGGCGGCCAGGTTCGTCACGGTCCCGATGGCGCCGTAGTCCCATCGCCCCTCGAAGCCGATGGCGCCGATCGTCGCGTAGCCCTGCGCGATGCCGATGCCGAGGTCGAGCTCGTAGCCGCGGCGGCGCCAGCCCGCGATCATCTCGGCGACGCGCTCGCGCATTGCGAGGGCCATGCGCACCGCGCGCTCGCCTGGGTTCGGCACCGGCACGGGGTCGTTGAAGAAGATCATCATGCCGTCACCGGTGAACCGCTCCAGGGTGCCCTCGTGCGCCAGGATGAGCCGCCCCATCTCGGCGTGATACTCGCGGAGGACGCCCATGACCTCCTCGGGCTCGGCCGTCTCCGCGAAGGCCGTGAACCCGCGGAGGTCGAGGAAGGTCACCGCCACCTCGCGGCGGTGCGTCCGCAGCGGGTCTTCAGCGCCGCCCGCCACGATCAGCTCGGCGAGCTGGGGGGAAAAGAAGCGCTTCAGGCGGCCCAGTCGCTCGAGCTGGGTCACCTGGGCGGCGACGCGCTCCTCCAGCGTCGCGTTGAGCGCGGCCAGGGCTTCGCTCTTCTCCCGGATCTCGTGGAAGAGGCGCACCCCCTCGATGGCGATGACGGCCTGATCGGCGAACGTCTCGAGGAGCTGGATCTGCCGGTCGGTGAACGGCGTGGGCTCGCGGCGCGCGACGCTGACGGCGCCGACGGGAACACCCCCGCGGCTCATCGGCACCGAGAGGAAGCTCCGGTAGCCGACTTCTCGCGCGAGCGGCATCAAGGCGTAGCTCGGGTCCCCGGCGACGTCGGCGATATGGACCACCTGCCGATCGAGGATCGCCCGCCCGGTCATGCTGTCCCGGCTCGCCCGTGCGGGGAAGACGCGGCGGATCGCCTCGAGCTGCTCGGGCGCCAAGCCGTCGTGGGCGCTGAACTGGATCGTCTCGCCCTCGAGCCGGAAGAGGGCGCTGAACACTCCTTCGCAGAGCCGGTTCGCGCTGCGGGCGATCGCGTCGAGGACGGGCTGGAGGTTCCCCGGAGACTCGCTGATGACCCGCAGGATCTGCGCGGTGGCGACCTGCTGCTCGAAGGCGGCGCGGAGCTCCTGGCTGGGCTCCTCGACCTGCTCCGCGCGCGCGTTGGCCAAGCGTGGTGCCGGTCGGTCCGCGGCCATACGCGGAGCGTAAACGAGGATCTCGCGTCTCGCAAGCGCGGGGGGGCGGGCGCACGCGGCCTGAACACCCGCATCGCGGACGACCCCTCATCCGATCGCGGATGCCCGGGGTCGAGCGGAATATCCATGCAGATGCTACTTCGGTGCCCCGCGGTCTTCCACTTAACCACATGGTTAAGTATAGAGGCCCGCTCGACTCGACCTTCGCGGCCCTCGCCGACCCCACCCGGCGGGCGATCCTGGAGCGCCTCGCGCGGGGAGAGGCTCCCGTCACCGAGCTGGCCGCGCCCTTCGAGATGTCGCTGCCCGCTATCTCGAAGCATCTCCCCGAGCGCGCCCCTCCGCGACGATCACGACAAGGGCTGGAACGGCTGCCTTGATCGGCTGGCTGCGAGTCTCTGAGTCGCGCGGTCAAGGCAACGAGCGTACCCTCGAGGGCCAAGGAGGGTCCGAGCATGGCGAACCCATTCGTGCACGTGGAGCTGCAGACGCAGGATCCTGCCAAGGCGAGAGGTTTCTACAAGGGGCTGTTCAGCTGGGAGCTTCAGGACGTCCCCGGCATGGACTACACCATGATCAACGTGGGGCCGGGCACCGGAGGCGGGATCATGAAGAATCCCATGCCCGGCACGCCGTCGCACTGGCTGGCGTATGTCCAGGTGGACGACGTGACGACGTCGACCGCGAAGGCCAAGTCTCTCGGCGCCACCGTGGTCATGGACAAGACCGAGGTCCCGGGCTTCGGCTGGTTCAGCATGATCCAGGATCCGACCGGCGCGGTGCTCGGTCTGTGGCAACCGCGCGCGAAGGCGTGAGCCGCCCGCCAACACCTCAACGCGTTCCAGGAAGCACGATCAGGAAGCGCCCGCGGTCGTCATCGTCTTCGAAGGTCGGCCGGCGGCCGTTGCCCCGCGCGGCGACGGGGTCGATGCCGCCCGGGAGCTGGGGTCGGAGCGGCCGGGCCACGCGCCCACGCTGCCGCTCCGACCTCCGAGGGCTCAAGTGCGTCTGCTACGGCGCGCCTTCGACCGCTACTTCTTCATCGCGGCCATGCGGCGGTTCAACTCCTCCATGCTCACGTCTTCCTTGTGGGTGGAGAGATGCCAGCTGTGGCCGAAGGGATCCTTGAGGGTGCCGGAGCGGTCCCCGTAGAACTGGTCCGTCACCGGCCGCACCTCGGTGCCGCCCGCCGCAATCGCTTGCTTGAACTGCGCATCCACGTCCTCCACATAGATCATGATGCTGATCGGCGAGCCGCCGTAGTGCTCGGGACTCCGCGCGTCCATCTCGGGGTGCTCGTCGGCCAGCATGATCACCGAATCGCCGATCTTGATCTCGGCGTGCCCGATGCGATCGTTGGGTGCCGGGACGCGCATCAGCTCCTTCGCGTCGAAAGCCCTCTTGTAGTAGTCGATCGCGCGGGCGGCGCCGTCGACGATCAGGTACGGCGTGGCCGAGTGGTACCCGTCGGGAATCGGCTTCACCTTGGCGCTCTTGCTCGCCGGTGTCTTGGCTGCCGCGGCCTTGGTCACCATGGGTCCCTCCTTGTCGAACGAGATGTCACGGCTTCACCGGCCACCCTACACCCACGCCCGCGGGCGTGCCACTTCAGAGCCGGAGCTCCTCATCTCATTCGGCTCCACTTGCTTCGTCGCGGGACCGCGGGATGATGGTCGCGGCGATGGCGGCCGCGTGATGGCCAGCGCGGTCTGGACCGCTCCCCTGCTGGCTGAGCCCGACGGGCGCGAGGGCGTGGTATGATGCCCGCCGTCATGCGCGTCCTCGTGATCGGCGGCACCGAGTTCATCAGCCTCCACCTCGTGCGCGCGCTCCTGGGCCGCGGTCACGAGGTCGCCGTGCTCAACCGCGGCCGCCGCGCGGAGCGACTGCCCGCCGGGGTCAGGACCATCGTCGCCGACCGGAAGGATCATGCGGCACTCCGCGCGGCCCTCGCGGGCGAGACGTTCGGCGGCGTGGTGGACGTCGCCTATGCCCCGACCCTGGGGGAGGACGTGGTGGCACTGCTCGACGCGCTCCGGGGCCAGCCGCACGTCCTCTTCGTCTCCACGGCGCGCGTCTACGACCACAGCTTGTCCATCCCCTACTCCGAGACCACGCCGCGGGGGCTCTACTGGGGTGAGTACGCGCGTCACAAGATCGCCGGCGAGAACGCCCTCCTCGAGCGCCACAGACGGGACGGGCTCCCCGTCACCATCGTCCGCCCCACGCATGTCCTCGGCCCGCTCAACACGCGCCACAACGAGACGTTCTTCATGGACCGGATCCACCGGGGACGCCCCGTGCTGGTCCCGGGGCACGGGGGCTGGCTCAGACAGTTCGGCCACGTGGAGGACCTGGCCGACGCCCTGGCGGCCATGCTGGGCGATGCGCGCACTCACGGCCAAGCCTACAACATCATGGGTGAGGAGACCATCACCCAGGTGGGGTTCGTGGAGCTGATCGCGGAGGTGATGGGACGCCCCGTGACCTTCCGCCACTTCGATCCGGCGTGCCTCAAGGGCTGGGACAGGCCGGGCCCGGTGTTCGGCCAGAACCTCGTCTACGATTGCCACGCCGTCCACACCACCCACAAGCTCAGGCTCGATCTCGGCATCCGCCCACGCTACACGCTCCGGTCAGGACTGGCGCAGACGTGGGACTGGTACCGTGCGACGGGCCTGGTGGAGCGGGAGGGGGACTTCGCCTTCGAGGACCGCCTCCTCGCCACGCTCGGGGCGTGACCGCGCCCACCATCCTCGTTAGGAAGATCGGCTGCGAGAGCTCCCGCTTCTGCTCGCCGTGACTCTCGGCTGGGGGTGCCTGGGCCCCGTGGCCAGCCTCCATTCGCCGCGCCCGGGGGAGCCCGTCAGGACCGTGTACGTGGTGGGGCATGGCTGGCACGCGGGGCTGGTCGTCGCGCGGGCGGACATCCCGGACGAGGCCTGGCCCGAGCACCGGGACTTTCCCCCGGCGCGCTGGCTCGAAGTCGGCTGGGGCGACCGGGCCTTCTACCAGTCGCCGGGGGCCGGCGTCGGGCTCGCGCTGGACGCCATCTTCCGCTCGGCCGGCAGCGTGCTCCACATCGCGGGTTTCGATGCGCCTCCGGCCGCGTACTTCCCGGGCGCCGAGATCGTCACGATCGGGCTCTCGCCCCGCGGGCTCGAGGCGCTGGCGCGGTTCGTCCAGGCCAGCTACGCGCACGATGCCGCCGGTCGCCCGCTCGCGCTCGGCCCGGGACTCTACCCGCTGAGCCGGTTCTACGGGGCGGTGGGGTCCTATCATCTCCTCAACACCTGCAACAACTGGACGGCGGCCGCCCTGCGCGCGGCGGGCTGCCCCATCACGCCCGCCTACGCGGTGACGGCGGGCAATCTCCTGCTCCAGGCCACGGCCTGCGGCGGCTGACCGGCTGGGCCCATCCCGGGGCGCCGCCGGTCAACGACGCCCTGATGGCCAAGGAAAATCTGGTCCTGGCCGGGGACCTCCTCGACGAGACCCGAAGTCGCTCCGCGTGCGGGAATCGCGCCGCGGGGTCCACCGTGGCAGAACGCCTCATGCTTGCAGCCAGCAGGACGGGCAAATGGGGCCGCCGTTCGAGATCGCCTCGAACCCGTGACGCAAATAATCCAGTCGGCGCGCGCGTCTGATCGACAGGAGGTCCACGAGAATGCTGCAAAGTGGAAGACTCGCACGCGTCGCCCGGATACTCGCCCTTGCGGGCAGTATGGCCGCCGTAGCCGCTGGCTGTGTGCTGGTTCCCGCCCCGGTCCCGGTGGTTGGCCCGCCGGTGGTGGTTGCGCCTCGACCCGTCGTCGTCGTGCCAGCGCCGGGATACGGCCACTACGGATACGGCCGGCACGGATACGGCCGGTACCGCCACGACGGCTACGAACGCCGCTGGTAGCCGGGGCATCGCGGAGGGGGCGCCCGGGAACCGGATCTCTGCCCGGGGGCCGGGCGGTCCGGGGTCGCCCAGGCTGCGCCGGCACGGCTCGCGACGTTCCGGCCGCCGCGCCACTCGGGAGAGATCGTCCACGAAGTGGGCGGCGCCCGTGACGAACCGTCGGTCTCGCTTGCGGCGGGGCGAAGCCCTCCTTTGATATGTTCTCTCAGTGAGCTTCGAATACGACGCGAGCGGAATTCACCGAGTGTACGAGACGGCCCTCGGGCTGAGCACCGAGGGGCGTGCCTCTTGGGCTGGGCCAGCGCCACGAGACCGCAAGGCGACCGTACACTCGCACCCTGAGCGACTACGTGGATCGGATCGGCCAGCGCGCGCTCACCAGCACCGGCCCGATCCACTCCAGGACCTCGCGGACGGCCTGGTGGAACTCGCACTCGCCCGGGTTGCGTCGCAGGACTTCCTGGTAGATTGCCTCGATCTTCTCGTCGAGATGCATCGTCACCCTTCCTCTTGTTCTCGGCACGTCGTCGAGAGGTCCCTGGGGCGCTCGCAGCAATTCCTTCTCGTCTCGATCCGCCATGTGATGACCGCCGGACGACATTGCCCGACACCTGTTGTTACCGCACCACCCACAGGAGCGTCAAGGCCGATGATGCCTCGAGTCCACGACTGGCTCCTGCTCCTGCTCCCGCTCTCCTGCCGGCTGAGCCCGACCGCCGCAGGGGCATGGTATGATGCCCGCCGTCGTGCGCATCCTCGTGATCGGCGGCACCGAGTTCATCGCGGCGGGCCTGGTGGAGCGCGAGGGGGGCCTCGCCTTCGAGGACCGCCTCCTCGCCACGCTCGGGGCGTGACCGCGCCCACCATCCTCGTCTACCACCCGGAAGAGGCGGAGGCCTATGCGCGCCTCATCCGGCTGCCTCGGCGCCGGCTGACGGTTGTCGCCTGCTCCACGCCGGCGGAGGCGGAGTCGGTCATCGCCGAGGCCGAGATCCTCTACGGCTGGGCGGTGCCGGTGAACCTCCTGGCCAGGGCTGCGCGGCTCCGCTGGATCCAGTGCATGGGCGCGGGCGTGGAGCGCTTCCTGGTTCCCGAGCTGTCGGCGGACGTGGTCATCACCCGGGCCGCCGGGATCTTCGGGCCGTGGATGGCGGAGTACGCTCTGGGCTGGAGCCTCTGGGTCACCCAAAGGGTGGAGGCCTTCCGCCAGCACCAGCGTGAGCGCCGCTGGCTCGACGAGCCCCCGCGCCGGCTCCACGGCGCCACCCTCTGCATCGTCGGCCTTGGCGACATCGGGCGCGCCATCGCCCGCGCGGCCCGGGCCTTCGGCATGACGGTGATCGGCGTGACCCGGACCGGGCGCCGCGTGCGCGAGGCGAGCGCCGTCTACCGGACCGGTGCCATGCGCCGGGCGCTGGCGCGGGCCGACTTCGTGGTGGTGACCGTGCCGCTGACGGAGGGGACTCGCGGCCTCGTCGGCCCGCGGGAGATCGCCGCCATGAAGCCCTCGGCGTGGCTCATCAACATCGCCCGCGGCGCGGTCGTCGACGAGGGGCCGCTCGTGCAGGCGCTGAGCGAGCACCGGATCGCCGGGGCCATCCTCGACGTCTTCGAGCGCGAGCCGCTGCCGCCGGAGCACCCGCTGTGGCGCCTCCACAACGCGGTGATCACGCCGCACATCTCGGGCCCCAGCACGCCCGACGAGATCGCGGCGATCTTCAACGACAACCTCCGCCGCTACCTGTCGCGCCGCCCCCTCCGCCACGTCGTCGACCGAGCACGCGGGTACTGACCCCGCGGCGCGGTTCCGGCGGCCCCGGAGGTCAGCCGGCGCCGAGACGGCCCACGAGCCAGCGCGCGGTGCGGAGCAGCTGCGCGTCCCCGTGCCGGGGCCCGACGAGCTGCACGCCCAGCGGCAGGCCGCTGGCGCCCTGCATGAGCGGCACGCTGAGCGCCGGCATGCCGGACAGCGTCCACAGCGTGCAGAAGGCCGGGTCCCCCGTGGAGTCGAGGCCCGCGGGCGCGGTGCCGGCCGCAGCGGGAGTCAGGATGGCGTCATAGCGCTGAGCGAACAGCTCGCCGAAGCTCTCGTGGAGCGCCGGAATGCGGTCCAGGGCGCGGAGATAGTCGAGAGCCCGCACTTCCCGGCCGCGCGCCAGCCGGGCGCGCAGCACGGCGGACAGCGCGGCAGGGCCCTGGTCCCACTCCCGGCCGAGGTTCACCGCCATCTCGGCTTCCATGATGACCCGGTGCCACTCGGCGGCCTCCTCGGACGCGGCGGAGAGCTCGAGCTCCTCGACCCGGTCGCCGAGGTGCTGGGTCAGCTCCGCGAAGGCCTCCCTGGCATCGCCGTCGACGCGGTCCCAGCGGGGCGTCTTCACGAAGGCGAACATCGGCTCGAGCGGCGGCTCCTCGGCCGCCACCTCGCGATACGGGATCCGCGCGCGCGGGCGCGAATCGGGGTCACGCTCGTCGTGGCCCACGACCTGCTCGGCGAGGAGCGCGAGATCCTCGATCGTGCGCGCGAACAGCCCGACGTGATCGAGCGTCCGGGAGAGCCTGAACATCCCGTAGCGCGGGATCAGGCCATGCGTCGGCTTGAAGCCGTACACGCCGCAGAAGGCCGCGGGCCGGATCGTCGAGCCGCCGGTCTGGCTGCCGAGGGCGAGCGGCACCATGCCCGCCGCCACCGCGGCGGCCGAGCCGCTGGAGGACCCGCCGGGCGTGTGCGCGGGGTTGTGGGGGTTGCGCGTCTTGCCCGGCGCGCGGTTGGCGAACTCGGTCGTGACGGTCTTGCCCATGATCACCGCTCCCGCGGCGCGCAGCATCCCCACCACGGTGGCGTCGCGCGAGGGGGTGCGCCCGGCGTGGAGGGCGGAGCCGTTCTCGGTGGGCATGTCGCACCCCGTGGAGCGCCCCGGTGGGCCGCCCCTCGCCCCGCCATTCGTCGGCAGCACGCGCCTGCGCCAGCGCGTGCTCGGGATCGAGGAATGCCCACGCCTCGACCTGCGGATCCGTCTCGCGCACCCGCGCCAGGCACGCCGCGACCAGTTGCTCCGAGCTGATGGCGCCCTGGCGGATCAAGCGCGCCGCGTCCGAGGCCGAGAGCCCGTGGAGGTCTGTCCGGTCCATGGTCACTCCGCCGCCGGGCCGTCCGGGGGAGCCGGCCGCGCCGCGGCTCCCTCAGTTCCCGTACAGGAACTCCGGCAGCCAGAGCGTCATGCCCGGCCAGATATACATGAACGCGAGGCAGATGAGGACGATGACCATGTACGGCATCATCCCGGCAAAGATCTGGTTGAGCGTCACGTGCTTCGGCGAGACGCCCTTGAGGTAGAACGCGGACATCGCCACGGGGGGCGAGAGGAACGCGGCCTGGAGATTCACCGCCACCATGGTGCCGAAGAGGATCGGGTCGATCTGGAAGTGGGTGAGCAGCGGGATGAAGATCGGGCAGAAGATCACGATGATCTCCGTCCACTCCAGCGGCCAGCCCAGCAGGAAGATGATCGCCTGCGCCGTGATCATGAACCCCATCGGTGAGAGGTTCATGCCGAGCACCCAGCGCTCGATCAGGCCCTGGCCGCCGTGCAGGGCGAAGACGGCGGAGAAGAGCGCTGAGCCCACGAAGAGCCAGCACACCATCGCGGTGGTCTTGGCGGTGAGGAAGGTCGACTGCTGCAGGTTGACCCGGAGCTCGCGAGAGGTTCTGAGATTCCACAGCCCCGGCCCGACGGTGCCCGCCAGCGTCCCCCCGATGGAGGCCGCCACCAGCAACGAGACGACCTCCTCGCCCCGCCACCACCCGAGCGCGATCCCCACGAGCGCCCCGGCGAGGCTCCACCACAGGACCTGCCGCAGGAACTTCGCCATCACGGCGAGATACAGCGCCCCGAGCGCGCCGATGGCCGCCGACTCCGTCGCCGTCGTGATGCCGAAGAGGATCACCGCCAGCACCACGGCGGTGAGCACCCCGAGCGGCACCACGGAGGCCACCAGCTCCTTCAGGATCTCGAGCTGCTCGCCGTCCATGCGCCAGAAGTAGATGGCGAGCAGGAGCGCAGAGACCGCCGCGAGCCCCCAGAACCACGCGTGGAAGTGCGCCGGGATCTTGCCCCCCGACGATCGGCTCGCCGGGTCCGCCAGCGAGGTCATCTCCTCTGGCGGCCCCTCCGCCGTCGCCGGGGCATCAGCGGGCTCCGTCACGGATTCCGCCGCCCCCAGCTCCTGTGGCCTCTCCGGCTCGTCGGCGCGGGGCGCGGTGGTCGGCGGCGCAACGACGGCCGCGGCGCGCGGCGCGGGGGCCGTCGCCGTCGTCGCGGCCGCGGGCGCATTGTAGATGACGACGTACCACCAGGTGGCGCCGAAGGTGCCGACGGTGAGGGCCAGCGGCACCGACACCGCCAGCAGGTTCTTGACGATCGCGCCGTAGCCCACCCGCAGCCCGGCCGGCCGAAGCGCGGCGGCGACGAGGCCGCCGATCACCCGCCGGGAGGGGCCGCGCTCGAGACGCCGCAGCCACTCCGGCACCGCGACGCGGTACTGGTCCGGCGGCAGCTTGGGGGCGATCTTGGGGTTGATGATCGCCCAGCCGAGGATGTAGGCGAGGTAGAGCGCCGTGAGGAAGAAGCCGGGCAGCATCGCCGCCGCGTAGAGCTTCACGATCGACTGCCCGGCCACGGCCGCGTAGACGATCAGCATCACCGACGGCGGGATGAGGATGCCGAGCGTCCCGCCCGCCGTGATCGCGCCGGAGGCCAGGCGCACGTCGTAGCCGGCGTTCAGCATCGGCCGCATGGCGATGACGCCCATGAGCACCACGACGGCGCCGACGATGCCGGAGGCGATGCCCCAGAACGCGCACACCAGGAGGGTGGTCACCGCCAGCGACGCCGGCACCCGCCGGAAGGCGAGCTGCACGCTGTGGAACATCCGGTCCACGAGCGCCGCCCGCTCCATGACGTACCCCATGAACACGAACAGCGGGACCGAGAGCAGGGTGTCGTTCGTCATCACCCCGTACGTCCGCTGCACGATCAGGTCGAAGACCCTGTTGTCGTACCAGTGCTGGCCGGGGTTCCAGAACGCGAGGTAGCCGAAGACCATCCCCAGGCCCATCAGCGTGAAGGCGGTCGGGAAGCCCATCATGATGGCGACCACGATGAGACCCAGCATCGTCAGGCCGAGGGACGGGTCGCTCACGGGTTCTCGGGCTCCACGGCGCTGCGGTGACGCGCGGCCTCGTCGATGGCGTGCGCCCCCTCCATGGCGACCCGGCGCGACTCCTCGTCCACGTATTCGCTGTGCGAGAGCTGGGTGTCGATGACGTCGATCTCCTCGACGTCCTCGAGCCGCGGAGGCCAGGCGCCCGTGCGCAGGCACACGAGGCAGCGCACGATCTCGGCGAGCCCCTGGATGATGACCAGCACGCCCGCCACCGGGATCACCGTCTTGAAGTGGTAGACGGGCGGGCCCTCGGCCGTCACGGTCGAATGCTCTCCGATGCGCCAGGAGATGGCGGCGTAATCGTACCCCGCGTAGATGAGCCCGATGATGCCCGGGATGAAGAACAGGAAGAACAGCGCCAGGTCCAGCGCCGCCTGGCCGCGCGGCGGCAGGTAGATGTAGACGAAATCGGCGCGGACGTGCCCGGCCGCGGCCAGCGTGTAGGCGCCGCACATCATGAACAGCGTGCCGTACAGCATGTTGTTGAAGTCGAAGATCCAGGCCGTCGGCGCATTGAGGATGTAGCGCTTGAAGACCTCGATGGAGACCACGAACGTCAGGGCCACGATCAGCCACGCGAAGGTCTTGCCGGACCAGTAGCTGATCCGGTCGATGGCGTGAAGCAGGCGCCGGCCGTTCATGGGCACGGAAGAACGGTCAGCCAGCCGGGGGGCGCCGGCTGGCTGACCGGCCAGGGACAGGTCACCGGAGGGCTAGCTCTTCTTCGGGGTGGGCTTGGCCGCCGGCCGTGCGAAGTAGTGGTTGTAGGCCATGCGACGGCCGACGTTGGTGTCCAGGTCCCACTTCACGGCCCGGGCGGCGAACGCCTTCTGCGACGCGGCGATCTCCTTGAACATCGGATTGTCCGCCGACTTCTTCACCAGCACCTCGTCGAAGATCTGCAGCTGCTTCTGGAGGACCGAGTCCGGGGTCTTGAAGAACCTGACCTTGTCCTTGGTCTGCAGCTCGATGTAGTCCTTCGAGTAGCGGTCGATGGCCTTCCACGACATGTCGGACGAGGCGGCCTCCACGGCGTTCTCGATGATCGCCTTCATCTTGGCCGGCAGGGCGTCGAACTTGGTCTTGTTGAACGTGATCTCGAACTGCTCGGCATTCTGGTGGTAGCTCTGCAGCATGCAGACCTTGGAGACGTCGGCGAAGCCGAGGATGCGGTCCGACGTCGCGTTGTTGAACTCGGCGGCATCGAGGAGTCCGCGGTCCATGGCCGGGACGATCTCGCCGCCGGGCAGCGCGTTCACCGCCGCCCCCAGGCCCGTGAAGAGGTCGATGGAGATGCCGACCGTGCGGAACTTGAGGCCCTTCATGTCGTCGGGCTTGGTGATCGGCTTCTTGAACCAGCCCAGCGGCTGCGTCGCCATCGGTCCGTACGGGAAGGAGACGACGTTGGCGCCGATGGAGGCGTAGAGCTTGTTGAGCAACTCCTTGCCTCCGCCGTACTTGTGCCAGGCGAGCAGCATGTTGGCGTCCATGCCGTAGGCGGGACTCGATCCCCAGAGCGCCAGCGCCGTCTGCTTGCCGTAGTGGTACACGAGCACCCCGTGGCCGCCGTCGAGTGTGCCCTTGGACACGGCATCGAGCAGGCCGAAGGCCGGCACCACCGCGCCCGCCGGTAGCACCTCGATCTTCAGGTCGCCGCCGGTCATGTCGTTGACTTTCTTGGCGAAATCGTTCGCGTACTCGTGGAAGATGTCCTTGGACGGCCAGGTGCTCTGCCAGCGCATCGAGATCGGTCCCTGCGCCTTGACCACCGTCGGGAAGCCGAGCGCGGCCGCGCCCGCGGCCGCGGTGGCCGCGCCCCTCAGGAACCTGCGGCGCGGCGTTTCGGTCAGTGCTTGCGGATCGCTCATCAGACACCTCCTCGTGGTCCGTACTTGAAGTGCACGATCGTCCCCCCGGATGTGAATACCTCCCGCCCTCGGCGGGCCCGGCGGGCAAGCTGCCCAGCTCGCGCGGCAGGCGAACGGGATTGTAACCTCCGGTCCGACCGCCGTAAAGCGGCTTGTGGGCTCGCCTCGCTCGCGCGGCTGCGGCTCGCTGCCTCGCTCCGCTCGGGGGATCGCCATATCCGCTCGCCTCGCCTTCGGCTGCGGCTCGCACTACACCGATGCGGATGACTTCGCCGTGGCCAGCTCGGGCGGCCAGCGGCAGGGCCAGCTCGAGACCGAGCTTGAGCAGGCCGTAGACGGGCCGACGCGCGGCGAAGCGGGCCAGCCCGTCCCAGCCGCGGTCGCGGAGCCAGTGGCCGAGGCTCCAGAGGTAGTGGCGAGGCTTGGCCTGGTGCCAGCACCACTCGATACGGCCACCCGCTTCCTCCACGGCGCGGGCGAGGGTGCTCGGCGCGAAGTGGGAGAGGTGGCGCGGCAGCTCGAGCCCGGACCAGGCGCGCCCGAAGAGGCGCGCGCCGAGCCCACCGGCATTGGGGACCTCCACGATGAGCAGCCCGCCGGGGGCCAGCCACTGGAGCATCCGGCGCGCCAGGCCCACCGGGTCCGGGACGTGCTCGAGGACATGAAAGGCCGTCACCACGTCGAACCGCGCCGGGGCGAAGGGCGCCGTCAGCGCGTCACCCACGTGGAGGTCATCCGCAAAGCGCCGCGCTTTCTCGGCCGCGGCGGCGTCCACCTCGATGCCGGCGGTGCGCCAGCCGAGCGCCCGCGCCACGCCCAGGGCCCCGCCCGAGCCGCAGCCCACGTCGAGATAGCGTCCATGCCCGCGCCAGGGCGGGCAATCCCAGCGGAGGCGGCGGAGAAGGAGCCTCGCGCGGAGTCGCGTCAGGGCGCTCGCGTGCGCCCCCTGGAAGACCTCGTAGCCGAGACCCGTCGCGAGCGCCCACCGCACGGTCCGGACGCGGGAGGGCGACCCCTTGAAGGGGATGCGCGGCGACGGCTCCTGGTGGCGGGGGTAGCCGTCGGGGTAGCAGGCAGCCAGGTGGTCATCGGCCACGCGCGGGCGCTGGTAGAGGAAGCCGCAGCCCCGGCAGCGCTTCACCGAGTAGATGCCCGGCACCGAGAAGGCGCGATCCGGCGTGGCCCACAGGGGATCCGCCGCGCTCTCGCCGCAGAGGAAGCAGGGCGCGTCCACCGTCGGCAGGGGGACCGGTGCGGGCACTGTCACCACGGCGCGGGCACACGGGCTGTCGCCACGCCCGCGCCCGGCGCCGCGCCCCGCTCGATCACCGCTTGCTTATGAGGAAGTGGCCGACGGCGAGATGAGGCAGGCCGGAACGCTCGAATGTGTCCACGGCATCCTCGGCCGAGCACACGACAGGCTCGCCGTGGAGATTGAAGGACGTGTTGAGCACCGCGCCCACCCCCGTGCGCCGCTCGAACTCCCTGATCAGCGCGTGGTACTCGGGGTTCCACGCCTCCTCGAGGATCTGCGGGCGCGCCGTCGCATCCTGGGGATGGAGAGCGGCGGTCAGCGCCTCGCGCGCGTCGGGCCGGGTCGGCATGGCGAGCATCATGTAGGGCGAGCGGAGGCGCTTCGGGTTTTCCAGGTAGTCGTCGGCGCGCTCGGCCAGGATCGTGGGGGCGAAGGGCATCCAGAAGTCCCGGTTCTTGATCATCCGGTTGATGATTCCCACCACCCGGTGATCCGCGGGGTTGGCCAGGATGGAGCGGTTGCCGAGGGCCCGGGCGCCGAACTCCATGCGCCCGGCGCAGCGCGCGACCACACCGTCGCCGACCAGCAGCTCGGCGATGCGCTCCTCGATGCGATCGTGGAAGGCCACCTTGTACCGGCCCTGGAGGTTGCGGTCGCGGATCACCGCCTCGGCCTGCTCGTCGGTGACGGAGGGCCCGAGGTAGGCGGGGCCGAAGGGCTGGACGGCGGCCGGTAGCCCGCGCCGTGCGCACTCCTGGAGATAGCCGAGATAGGCCGCGCCGACGGCATTGGACTCGTCCCCGCAGGAGGGGAAGGCGAAGAGATCCTGGACCCACTCCTCGCGGGCGAGAAGCATGTTGGCCTTGACGTTCATGAAGACGCCGCCGCCGAGCGCCAGGCGCGATCCGCCGTGGCGCTGCCGCATGAGGCGCACCCAGCGGAGCAGGGTATCTTCCAGCAGCCGCTGGGCGCCTGCCGCCACCCAGTCGAAGCGCAACCCGAGCGTGGCCCGGAGCAGGAGAGCGTAGCGCTCGCCTGGCTTGAGCCACCGGAAGCGCGCCGGCGTCCCCGCCTCGAGATCGAAGACCTCGCGCAGCGCCTGCTCGGCCTGCTGCGCCCGCCCCTCGGGGGCATAGGGCGCGAGCCCCATCACCTTGTACTCGTGCTCGCCGAACTTCATCCCCAGCGCCAGCGTCACGAACGAGTAGAAGGCGCCGAGGGAGCCCGGCGCGCTCGAGGCTGCCTCGTGACGGACGAGGTCCCACCCGCGCCCGCTGGAGGCCGTGGCGCAGAGGCCGTCGCCGGAGTTGTCGTTGGTGAGGACCAGGGCGCCCGCCTCCCGCGTGGCGGGCCCGGCCCAGCCCGAGCCGTAGTAGGCGGCGGCGGCGTGGCAGGCGTGGTGGTCCAGGCACACGATCCGGTCGGCCCCGATCCCCAGGTGTCCGGCGACCAGGGCCAGCCGCTCGCTCTGGGGCAGGCCGAACTTGCCGCGCGAGGCATCCATGAGGCCGAACCGGGCGCCCAGCTTCCGCACGCGCTTCCGGAGCGCGCGCCGCGGCGAGGGCCACGCGAGGCCGTAGTACTCCCTGGCGTACGCGTCGTCGTGGAGGACCCGGTTGAGCCACTCGCGCGACGCGGCGCGCGCGCCGGCCAGGGCCACGACGTCGATCCGGGAGGGGACGATGCCCAGCTCGGCCAGCAGGGCGTCGATCGCCCGGCGCGGGTAACCGGCGTCGTTCTTCAGGCGCGAGAAGCGCTCCTCGGAGGCGCACCCGACGACGCGGCCGTCCACGAGGACGGCCGCGGTGGCGCAGTGAGTCTCGTTGACGCCGAGGACGATCACGCGCTCTTCGAGAGCGCCCGGACGATCTCGCGGCAGAAGGCCGGCAGATCATCCGGCTTGCGCGAGGTGATGAGAGTGCCGTCCACGACGACCTCGCGGTCCACCCAGCGGGCGCCCGCATTCACCAGGTCGTCCTTGATGGAGAAGAACGAGGTCGCCTCCTTCCCCCGGACCACGTCGGCGCTGACGAGCATCCAGCCGGCGTGGCAGATCGCCGCCACCACCTTGCCGTGCCGCGCCGCCTCGCGCACCAGCCGCACCATGGCCTCGTGGCGCCGCATGATGTCCGGGGCATACCCCCCCGGCACGATCACCGCGTCGAACTCCGCGGCGCTCACGGCCTCGGCCTGCGCGTCCACGCTCACGGGGTAGCCGTGCTTGGAGGCGTACGACTTGGCGCCGCCCGCGCCCACCACCAGCACCTCGGCCCCTTCCTCCTTCAGGCGGTAGTAGGGCACCCACAGCTCCATTTCCTGGTACAGGTTCTCGGCCAGGATCGCGATCCGCTTCCCCTTGAGGCTCATGTCCCCTCCTTGCGCTTCAGGATTTCCGGGAGGTCTTGGAGAAGAAGGTCCCCAGCCGCGGCTGGAGCTTCTTGCTCCCGCAGCCGGGACACGTGTACTCGCCACGGTCCCGCTCGCCGATGGTGAGGGTCATGGAGACTTCCTTCTTGCACTTCTCGCAGTAGAACTCGTAGAGCGGCATGGCGGGTCCTCCTTGCAGCGGTCCGGCCACGAGCTGAGACAGCGGCGCCTCCGACGCGCGTAAAGTATACTCCGCAGTCCCGCCGACGTGTAGAGCGCTCGGGACACCGTCACGGCGCGCTGGGGCGCCCCACGATGATCGAGAGACGCTCTCCGCCGCGTCTCAGCACGAGGGGCAGCGGGGCCTCCGGGGAGAGGGCCAGCAGCGCCTCCCTCACGGCCTGGACCGTGAGCACCGGCCGCCCGTTGACCTCCACCAGCACGTCCCCTGGCCTCATCCCCGCGGCCGAGGCGCGGCTGCCCGGGAGCACTCCGGTCACCGATGGCGGAGCCGATGGCCGCGCGCCGCCCGGCTCGCCTTGAGCCTCGGACTCGCGGACCAGGAAGCCGAACTCGGCAGCGATCCGCTCGGCGGCCACGGCCTCGGGCATGGGCGCGAGCCGCACCGGGACGAGGCGGCGTCCCTCTTCGCGCCGGAGCACGGTCAGCCGCACCGTCTCGCCGACTCCCGAGGAGGCCACGAACCGCTGCAGCGCGCGTGTATCCACGACGGGGCGGTCGGCGACGGCGACCACCAGATCCCCCCGCTGGAGCCCCGCGCCCTCGGCCGGCGTCTCCGGGATCACCTCGACGATCAGGGCGCCGAAGCCTTCCCGGATGCCGTGCCGGCGCGAGATCTCCTCCATCTCCTGCTCGGACAGATCGCGGATGCGTACCCCGAGCCAGCCCCACCCGCCCGCCGCCGGGGCGAGCCCGGCCCACGCCATCACCAGGACCGCGCTCAGGGCGAGTCCAGCGCGCGCGCGCGTCCCCCCCATCGTTCAGGGACCTCCCCGGAAACGGGCCAGGAGGGCTAGCCGATGCTCGGGAGCTGCATGCCGGACAGCGCCGCGACCCGGACCGTCACCGCTTCCGCCAGCTGGCGGAAGGCTTCCGCCTGGGTCGACTCGGGATGGCCCACGACGACGGGCAGTCCCGTGTCGCCCCCCTTTCGCGTCTCCATCTCGAGCGGGATCTGTGCCAGGAGCGGCACGCCAAACTCCTCGGCCACCTTGGCGCCGCCGCCTTCCCCGAAGATCGCATAGCGCTTCCCGGTGTCCGGCGCCACGAAGTAGCTCATGTTCTCCACGATGCCGATCACCGGCACGTTGAGCTTGCGGAACATCGTGAGCCCCTTGCGCACGTCGAGGAGCGCCACATCCTGGGGGGTCGTGACCATCACCACGCCGGAGAGCGGGATGATCTGCGAGAGCGAGAGCTGCGCGTCGCCCGTCCCCGGCGGCATGTCGCAGACCAGGTACTCGAGCGGCCCCCAGGCGACGTCCCGCAGGAACTGCTGCACGGCCGAGTGGATCATGGGCCCGCGCCATACCAGCGCCTCGCGCTCGGCGACGAGGAGCCCGATGGACATGATCTTGACGCCGTGGGCCTCCACCGGGAGGATCTTGTTGTCGAACATCCCGGGCCGCCCCCGGGCCCCCATCATGAGGGGCACGTCCGGGCCGTAGACGTCCACGTCCACGAGCCCGGTGGGGAGGCCGCGCTGCTTGAGCGCCAGCGCGAGGTTCACGGCCACCGTGGATTTGCCGACGCCCCCCTTGCCCGAGGAGACCGCGATGGTGTGCTTCACCTCGGGGATGAACTCCGGCGCCGCTGCCGCCGCCTGCGGGGCGCCGTGCGGGGCCGCCGCGGGCTGGGCGGCGCTGCCCATCTTCACCCGCACCTTGCTGACGCCGGGGATCCCGGACACGGTCCTCGAGGCCCCGCTGTGGAGCGCCGCCTTGACGGCGGGCGACTGGGTCGTGAAGGCCAGGGTGAAGGACACCTCCGAGTCCTGGATCTCGAGGTCGCGGACAAGGCCCAGGCTCACGATGTCCCTGCGCTGCTCGGGATCCTCGATGGCGCGGAGCGCCTGGAGCACGGCCGACTCGGTGATGGCGGGTCCGGGAGATGTCGTCATGGGTCCTCGGAACAGCGAAGATGATGACTCGAATGAAGTATAGGGGGAAGCCCCCGAGGCGTCAAGCAAGCCCCCGCGGAACTTGAAAGATCCGGTCGAACCTGCTAGAAAAGACAGGTGCTTGGACCCGACGAGTTCCGACGCGTGCTCGGCTGCTTTGCCAGCGGCGTGACCGTGGTCACGGCGTGGGACGCCGCCGGGCATCCCACGGGGCTCACTGCCAGCGCCTTCACCTCCGTGTCGCTGAATCCGCCGCTCGTGCTGGTCTGCGTGGCCCACATCGCGCAGAGCTACCCCGCCCTCCGCGCGAGCGAGCGCTTCGCCGTCAATATCCTGGGGGCCCACCAGGAGGCGCTCTCCCAGCGCTTCGCGACGCCCGCGACGGGCGACGGCGGAGAAAAGTTCCAGGGAATCAAGCACACGCCGGGCGCGCTGGGGCTGCCGGTGCTCGAGGGCGCTCTGGCGCAGCTCGAGTGCTCGACCGTGAACGCCTACCCGGGTGGCGATCACACGATCTTCGTCGGCCAGGTCGAGGCCGCCCGGTGCCAGGCCGACCCCGGCGCCGAGCCCCTCCTCTACTACCGTGGCCGGTACGGCCGCCTTCACCCGCCAGGAGGACCCCGCTGATGGCGATCCCGCTTTCCCGCCCCCCCGTGGACGACGAGATCAAGGGGGCGGTCCTCGCGGCCATCGACTCGCGCCAGTACATCCTGGGCCCGCAATGCCGCGCCTTCGAGGAGGAGTTCGCCCGCTACAATGGCGCCAGGCACGCCGTCCTCACCAGCAGCGCGACCTCCGCGCTCTGGATGACGCTCAGGGCCGTCGGCGTCAAGAGCGGCGACGAGGTGCTCGTCCCCTCGCACACCGCCTTTCCCACCGTGGAGGCCATCTGCTTCGCGGGCGCCGTCCCCGTCTTCGTGGACGTGGACGACTCCTACACGGTGGACGTCGAGGACGCGGCGGGCAAGGTCACGCCCCGCACGGTGGGCTTCGTCCCGGTGCACCTCTACGGCCATCCGGCCGACCTCGCCGCCGTCCGGACGCTTTGCGCGGAGCGCAGCCTCTGGCTCGTCGAGGACTGCGCCCAGGCGCACGGCGCGGCCTGGCGGGGGCGGAACGTCGGCAGCTTCGGCCGCGCCGGCGCCTTCTCGTTCTACCCGTCGAAGAACCTCACGGTCATGGGCGACGGCGGCCTCCTCGTCACCGACGACGACGACGTGGCCGCGCGCTGCCGGAGGATCCGCGACCACGGCCGGCTCAACAAGGACGTCCACGCGGAGGTGGGCTTCAACCTGCGCTTCAACGACATCCAGGCCGCCGTGGGCCGGGTGTTGTTGCGGCGGCTCGACGCCATGAACGACCGCCGGCGCGCCCTCGCCAGGCGCTACGTCGCGGGGCTCGCCGGGCTCCCGCTCGTGCTGCCCGTCGAGAGACCAGGCGCCCGGCACGTCTACCACCTGTTCGTGGTGCGGACGCCCCGGCGGGACGAGCTCGCCCGGTTCCTCAAGGACAGGGGCATCGCCACGGGCATCCACTACCCGGTGCCCTGCCACAGGCAGCCGGCGGTGGAGCACCTGAGCCCGCTGCCCCTCGAGCGGACGGAACGGATCGTCAAGGAAATCCTCACGCTCCCCATCTCGGCCGGTCACACCGACGCGGAGGTGGATGAGGTGATCGCGGCGGTGCGTCACTTCTTCGGAGGCTGATGCCGCTGCGCGTCCTGCAGCTCTATCCCAAGGCGGACTTCTTCACGGGCGCCGCGATCCAGCTGCGCGGCCTGGCCCGGGGGCTCCACGCGCGGGGCCATCGCGTGGTGGTGGCGACGCGGCCGAGCCCCATCTGGGCCGAGAAGTGCCGCGCGGAGGGCCTTGCCCACGCGCCCCTGCCGATGCGTCACGCCCTCGACCTGCGAAGCGCCGTGGCGCTGGCGCGGCTGCTTCGTGAGGAGCGCATCGAGATCGTCCACTGCCACAAGGGCAGGGCGCGCACCCTGGCGCTGCTGGCCGGGCTCCTGGTGAAGATCCCCGTGCTCGTCCTCAACCGCGGCGTCAGCTTCCCGCTGCGCCGCTGGAACCGCCTCGGCTACGCGACCCGCCGGGTGACGGCGGTGGTCGCCGTCTGCGAGTCCATCAAGCGCGGGCTCGTGGCGGCCGGGGTCCCCGCCGAGAAGATCGAGGTGATCTACTCGGGCACCGATCTCGGGCGTTTCCATCCCCAGGTGGACGGCAGCGGCATCCGCCGGGCGCTCGCCCTCGGGCCCGGGCACGCCCTGGTCACCCAGGTGGGCATCCGCTCCTGGCGTGGCAACGACGACGTGCTCGACGCCATGGCGCGCGTGCATCGCGAGGCGCCGCAGGCGAGGCTCCTCTTCGTGGGCTCCCCGCCCCCCCGCATCCCCATCCTGCTGGAGAAGGCGCGGCGGCGCGGCCTCGCGGGCGTGGTGTCCGTCCTCGGCCACCGGGAGGACGTCCCCGAGATCCTGGCCGGCAGCGACGTCGTGGTGGACGCCTCCTACGCAGGGCTCGGCCTCACGGGCTCGCTGCGCGAGGCCCTCGCCGTGGAAACGCCGGTCATCGGCACCGACCTGGAGGGGATGCCGGAGCTGATCCGCGACGGCGAGACGGGGCTGCTGGTCCCGCCGCGGAACCCGGAGGCGCTGGCCCAGGCGCTGCTCCGGGTGCTCGAGAATCCCGCCCGCGCCAAGGCCATGGCCCGCGCCGGGCGAAAGCGGGTCGAGGCGCACTTCTCGCTCGACGCCAAGGTCGAGCGCACGGAGGCGCTCTACCGGCGTCTCCTCGCCGCCCAGGGGGGCCGCGCGTGACCCGCCCGCGCTACACGCTCCTCTGGCGCCTGGCGCCGTACCTCAAGCCGTACTGGCGGATCCTGGTGGTGGGCACGCTGCTGGCGCTCCTCGTCTCCGCCGCGGAGGGGCTGATCGCCTGGCTGGTGAAGCCGGCCATGGACGACATCTTCCTCAAGCGCGACCTCCTGATGCTCAAGCTGCTCCCGCTGGCCCTGCTGGGCGCTTACCTGCTCAAGGGCGCGGGACGCTTCGGCCAGTCCTACCTCATGGCCGCGGTGGGCGAGCGGGTCATCGCACGGATCCGGCGCGAGCTGTACGGCCACATCCAGGGCATGCCCCTGGCCTTCTTCAAGTCGCTGCACTCGGCGGAGCTGATGGCGCGGGTCGTCACGGACGTCAACCGCCTGGCCCGGCTGTCCTCCACGGTGCTCGTCATGGCCGTGCGCCAGGTGGGCACCATCGTCGCGCTCCTCGTGGTGATGTTCATGCGCGAGTGGGTCCTGACGCTCATCGCAGTGGCGGTGTTCCCGGCGGTGGCCGTGACCATTCGGGCCCTCGGCCGCCGGCTCTACCGGATCAACAAGCGCTCGCAGGAGAAGATCGCCGAGCTCAACGTGGTGCTCCAGGAGTCCTTCACCGGCACCAAGATCGTCAAGGCCTTCGGGCGGGAGCGGCTCGAGCAGGAGCGCTTCGACGGCGTGAACGAGCGCCTGCTCCGGCTGGCCCTCAAGGACCACCGCACCGATCAGCTCTCGGAGCCGCTCATGGAGGTCCTGGGAGCGGTGGGGATCATGGGGGCGCTGTGGTACGGCGGCTACCGGGTCATCGCCGGCGCGCTGACCCCCGGCGAGTTCTTCTCCTTCACCGCGGCCGTGATCCTCCTCTACGGGCCGGTGCGCCAGCTCTCCCGCATGGCCAACACGGTGCAGCAGTCCCTGGGCTCGGTGGAGCGCGTCTTCGAGATCCTGGACACCGAGCACGCCATCGCGGACGCGCCCGGCGCGCATGCGCTCGAGGGCTTCCGGGACCGCATCGTCTTCGAGGCCGCCTCCTTCCGGTACCCGGACGCGGAGACGGACGCGCTCACCGACATCTCCCTCACCGTGCGGAAGGACGAGATGGTGGCCTTCGTGGGTCTGTCGGGGGCGGGCAAGACGACCCTCATGGACCTCCTCCCCCGCTTCCACGACGTCTCGGCTGGGCGCATCACCATCGACGGTCACGACCTGCGGCAGGTGACCGTCGCCTCGCTCCGGGCCCTCATGGGCATCGTGACCCAGGAGACCTTCCTCTTCCACGACTCGCTCGAGTACAACATCGGCTACGGCAGGCCGGGGGCCACGCGCGAGGAGGTGGAACACGCGGCCCGGCTCGCCCAGGCCCACGACTTCGTCGCGGTCCTGCCGCAGGGCTACGCCACCCGGGTCGGCGAGCGCGGGGTCAGGCTCTCCGGCGGGCAGCGCCAGCGCATCGCCATCGCGCGCGCGTTCCTCAAGGACCCGCCCATCCTGATCCTCGACGAGGCGACCTCCGATCTCGACGCCGAGAGCGAGTTCCTGGTGCAGCAGGCGCTGGCCGAGCTGATGAAGCGTCGCACCGTGCTCGTCATCGCTCACCGGCTCGCCACCGTGCGCAACGCCGACCGGGTCGTGGTGGTCCACGGCGGGCGCATCGCGGAGATGGGCCGCCACGATGAGCTGATGGCGCGCGAGGACGGCATCTACCGCCGCCTCGCCGCGCTGCAGATGCTCGACGCGCCCGTCTCCGGCTGAGGTTCTCGCGGAACACCTCGACCGCGAGCCGCCGGGGCCCGGAGGGCCGCGGGCCGCGGCAGACTCTTGGAACTTGTTGACGATGGGCCGGCGCCAGTCCTTGAGCGAGCCACCCAGCCGCCCTGTGCCAACCCTCATCCCGTCTACCTTGCTGACGCGATCATTGTCGTTACGGCTGCGACGACCCCGACAGCAACACACGCGCACACACAGACGCGCGCGCGCGAGGTAGAACGCCATTGGTCGCCGTGAGTAGTCGTTCAAGCCGCCGGCGCTCCTCGTCTTTCGCGAACGTCGCCGCTTCGAGGATCGGACGGAGGTTCCTCCTGATGAGGTCAGCATCCGTCTCGAGTCGGAGCAACTCGAGTGTCGAAATCCGCCGGAAGTGCTGCTGATCGTCCTTTTTCGGGAGTTCTCCCTGTAGGAGGCGACCCAGCACCCCATAGAGGATCCCGAGCGTCCACGGCACGAAGGCGCTCAGGCGCATCGGCAGAGGGGCGGTCGCGAGCAGCCCCTGCACGGAGAAGATCCCGGCGCCCATGAGTCCGCTGAGCCAGGCGAGCATCCTCTCGGTATGCTCGTGAGAGCCCGCAGCCAGTTGATGTCCTTCTCGGAACGCGGCCGCCGTCGTGCCGCAGAGAGCGTGCAACTCGGCAAGAGCGGCGGTGGCCGGAATGGTGGCCGAGGCTCCTTCCGTCATCGTCCACGATCCTCGTTCCACTTCAGGCAACACACATGAAGTTCCTGCGGAACGATCACCTCGAGCCGCCCGCCGCATTGGAGCGTCCGCCCCTGTTTCTCTGCTTCCATCCCCGATCCCTCCGGGGAGTCCTCCCGCACGAGGGTCAGCATGTCCTCTGGCCCTTGCTCCGCCCTGCTGGTGGTTGAGTGGGCGCGCGACGGAGACCACACCTGAGCGGCGTCAGGAATGGAAGGCGTCAACGCCTACTCCGCCTCGAAGCCGTGATTCGAGAACTTGAGCGTCTTGCTGTTCTCCGTGACCGTCCTCACCACGGTGTCCGGGACGCCCCCGGGGATGTCGGCCTCGATCTCGAGCGTGACCTTGACCGTGGCACCGAGCAGCCCGGCGAGGTGCGCGATCACCTCGTCGCCGACACGGCTGGCGTCGCGGCCCACGCGTGTGGGATCGAGGGCCACAGAGCCGTGGAAACGCTTCGGCCTG
Source organism: Candidatus Rokuibacteriota bacterium (assembly GCA_016188005.1). Classification (NCBI taxonomy): domain Bacteria; phylum Candidatus Rokuibacteriota; species Candidatus Rokuibacteriota bacterium. The sequence continues at coordinate 58,348 of JACPIQ010000084.1, forward strand.
GGGGGCTTGGGGGCCTCGGCCGGCCCTGAGCCAGGTCCGGACGGTGCCTGCCCTGTCCCACCGGGGCGCGCTTCCGGGTCGCCTGCCGGCGGCTCGCCGGTCGCCCCTTCACCGCCTGCAGCCCTTCCCCCTGCGTCCCTCTCCACCTGCCGCTGTGCGACCTCTGGCCGCACCAGCAGCCCTGCAGCGTCGCCGCCAGCGATCAACTGGTGCTGCCCGATCCGCAGCCCCCGATAGCGCCCGGCGGCCTCATCGAAGCTGTCGGCGTAGGCGAAGGATTCCTGGTGCCACAGGAGCAAGCCGAGGCCATCTCGAACGGCGGCCAGGAGGACCGCCGTGTCCTTGAGCCGTGGTAGGTACACGTACCGGGCGAAGTCCTCGGCGAGCTGCTTGATCGCGACGTGATCCCCGCGCCACAGGGGGACGCGGTCGAGCTCCATGCGGAGGCGGGTGCCGGCCAGCGCGGTCACCAGCAGCTCGTCGTTCTTCAGCTTCTTGCTGGCCCGCACGGCCAGCGCGTCTTGCCCGGTGAGGCGGAAGGCCTGCCACTCGACGCTGGCCTGGGGCGAGGCCTGCACCGGCACCAGCAGCCACTGGTAGGCCTCGGGCAGCCGGGCCGTCACGACACCGTCCGCGGCGTCCTTCTGCGCCTCCGCCTGCCGCACCTGGTGCGGCGAGAGGTCGAGGGTGTCCTTCTCGGCGACGATCGACTCCCAGGCGAGAAAGCGGCGCGCGGCCTCGTCGAGGTCCTGGAGCCGCGTCTGGTCCACCGCGAGGAAGACCAGCGTGTTGCGGAAGAGGCGCGGGGTGTTGCCACGGGACTCGAAGATGGCCTTCGCGGCAGCCTCGGCGGCACTGCCCCCTCCCTTGCCGTAGGGGTGGTCGATGCCGAGCACCACCAGCCGCGCGTCCATGTCGTCGGGCACGTCCTGGCCAGACTGCGGCAGCGGGTGGATCCGGCTGAAGTCGCCGATCTTCCGCAGGTCGGCGCGCAGCCGTTTGTCGATCTCCTGGGCGACCTTGTCCGGGGCGCGCTTGAACTGCTCGGCGCGGTCCTCCGCCAGCTTGGTCACTG
>JACPIQ010000085.1 GCA_016188005.1 Candidatus Rokuibacteriota bacterium
CACCCTGCCCGTCTACCTCTCGGGCGGCCAGACCCTCGCCACGCTCGGCAAGGTCGCCGGGCTCGACGTCCTCGAGGGTGTCTACATCCTCGGCTACACCATCCCCAACGCGCTCGAGGGCGACCCGCGGTCGCCGGCGCTCCAGGCCTTCGTCAAGAAGTTCAAGGAGCGCTTCCCCCAGTACGAGCCCGAGCGCGGCACCGCCCACGCCTACGACGCGGTCATGGTGCTGGCGGACGCCATCGCGCGCGCCCGGAGTGTCGAGGCTGAGGCGATCCGCAAGGCCCTCGCCGCCACCAGCTACAGCGGGCTCAGCGGGGACATCAAGTTCGACGGCAAGGGCCAGTCGCGGCCCGCGCTCTTCCTCACGCAGGTGCGGGACGGGCGACAGGTCGTCGTCGCGCGATGACCCGGTTCCGGGCGGGGACCCGACCCCCGGCGGCCGGGTCCCCGCCCGGGGCCTCCACCTGAGCCCAGAGAGAGGACGGAGCCCATGAAATTCACGCTGACGCTGTTCGGCACGCACCCGTTGGCCAAGCCGAGCCCGGAGAACTTCGCCGCGATCGAGACCCTCGCCAGGGCGGCGCGCGACCACGGGTTCGACATGGTCTGGGCCGGCCAGCACTACCTGGTCACGCACTTCCAGAAGTTCCAGCCGATCCCCGCGCTGTCCCGGGTCTCCGCCCACACCGGGAACATGTACCTCAACATCACCGACCTGCTTCCCCTCAATCACCCCGTGCGGCTGGCGGAGGAGCTGGCGTCCATGGACGCCATGACGGGCGGCCGCATGGTGCTCACGGCCGCGCTGGGCTATGCCGACCACGAGTTCGCCTCCTTCGGGGTGCCCAAGAGCGAGCGCCTCGCCCGTTTCCTCGAGGCGGTGGAGGTGATCAAGCGCCTCTGGACCGAGGACGCCGTGACCTTCAAGGGGCGCTTCTTCACCCTCGACGGGGTCACCATGAACCCGAAGCCCGTCCAGAAGCCGCGCCCGCCCATCTGGATGACCGCCGACAACTCCAAGGGCGTGATCCGGACGGCGCGGCACGGGGATGTCTGGCTCATGTCCTCGCACAATCGGATCGCCGAGCTCAAGGAGTTCATCGCCCTCTACGAGGAGCACGGGGGCGGCGGGCGCCGGGACTTCCACGACATCGGGATCAACCGCCCGCTCATGCGCGTCACCTTCATCGCGCCCACCCTCAAGGAAGCCATCGACGAGGCCCGCCCGCACATCGAGAAATTCTGGCGCGACTACTACGGCACGATGAACCAGGCCAGCGAGATGAATTCGTCGGACGACTTCTCGCAGCCCTTCGAGAAGCTCTGGCAGGACCGCTTCCTCCTGGCCGACCCCTCGCGCTGCGCCGAGGAGATCGCCCGTTACCGCGAGGAGCTCGGGATCGACTGCCTGCACTTCAACCTCTCGGGAGCGCTGGAGCAGCAGCTCAGGAGCATCACGCTCCTGAGCACCAAGGTGTTCCCGCGCTTCCGCTGAGGTCCGCGGTGATCGGCGCGCGGACCCGCCGCAAGGAGGATCCCCGGCTCCTCCGGGGCCAGGGGTGCTACGTGGACGACGTCCGGCTGCCGGGTGCCGTCCACATGGCGGTGCTGAGGAGCCCCCACGCCCACGCCAGGCTCGGCGCGGTCCGGACCGAGCGGGCCGCCCGCGCGCCGGGCGTCCTGGCCGTGCTGACCTTTGCCGACGTGGCGCCGCACATCCGGCCGATGGTCACGCCGAGCGAGGCGGTGCCGGTGCCCACGGCCTTGCGCGAGAACGGCACCACGCTGGTCCGGGACCACCGGCGCCACGTCCTGGCCGCGGAGATCGTGCGGTACGTGGGGGAGCCGCTCGCAGTGGTGGTGGCGGCCGACCGCTCCCTTGCCGAGAGCGCGCTCGAGGAGATCGACGTCGACTACGACCCCCTCCCCGTGGTGGCCACCCTCGAGCAAGCCCTCGCGCCGGGCGCCCCGCTGCTGCACCCGGAGTGGAGCGACAACGTGGCGGTCCGCGTGCAGGTCAGCCGGGGCGGCGTGGACGCCGCCCTCCGCGCGGCGCCCGTTCGGGTCCGCGGGTCCTTCCACGTCGGCCGGCACACCGGCATGCCCATCGAGACCCGCGGGGCGGTGGCCCACCTCGACCCGGCGCGCAACCGGCTCGACGTCTGGGCCTCCGGCCAGTCGGCGCACCGGCTCCGGGAGGTGCTCTGCGCCGCCCTTGGGCTCGCGCGCGAGGAGGTTCACGTCCGGATCCCGGACGTCGGGGGGGCGTTCGGGCAGAAGGGCGCTTCCTACCCCGAAGAGATCCTGGTCGCCCACCTCGCGCGGCGCCTCGGCCGGCCGGTCAAGTGGATCGAGGACCGGCGCGAGCACTTCCTCGGCAGCACGCACGCCCGGGACCAGTGGCACGAGGTCGAGGCGGGCGCCACGCAGGACGGGCGAATCCTGGCGATCCGGAACCGGATCGTGCTCGACAGCGGCGCCTTCAACCTCCGCGGGATCGTGCTGCCCCACAACACCGTCGCCCACTTCCTCGGGCCGTACCGGGTCCCGGAGTACGACCTCGAGGCGCGCACCGTCGTCACGAACAAGGTGCCGCTGAGTCCCACGCGGGGCACCGGGCGGCCCGAGGCCACCTTCGTGATGACCCGCGTCCTGGATCTCGTCGCCGGCGCCACGGGGATCGACCCCGCCGAGGTGCGGCTCAAGAACCTCGTCTCGCCGGCGGAGATGCCGTACAGCGTCGGCATGCTCTACCGGGATGGCGTCCCGCTCGTCTACGACTACGGCGACTACCCCGAAGCCCTTCGCCGGGTGCTCCGACGCATCGACTACGACGGCTTCCGCGCCGAGCAGCCGGCGCTCCGGGCGCAAGGGATCCACCGCGGCGTCGGCAGCGCGGTCTTCATCGAGGGCACCGGCTTCGGCGCAGGCGAGTGGGCACGCGTTCGCGTCGAGCCGTCAGGGCAGGTGGTCGTGGCGAGTGGCGCCACCTCCCAGGGGCAGTCGCACGAGACCACGCTCGCGCAGATCTGCGCGGCCTGCCTCGGCGTGCCCATCGAGCGCGTGGACGTCCAGGGGGGCGACACCGACGCGATCACCCGCGGCGAGGGCACCTTCGCCAGCCGCACGATCGTGGCGGCCGGCAACGCGGTGGCCGGCGCGGCGCGGGGGGTCCGGGAGCGGGCGCTCGCCCTGGCCGCGAGCCGGCTGGGAGCCTCTCCGGCCGTGCTCGAGCTCCGGGACGGCATGGTCCGCGCCCCCGGCGGGGCCACCGTCTCCCTGGCCGAGCTCGCCGGCGCGGCCGGGCCGGAGGCGCCGCTCGACCTCACCGACCACTTCACGCCCGAGACCGTCACCTTCTCCTACGGGGCGCATGCCGCGATCGTCGAGGTGGACGTCGAGACCTGCCAGGTGCGCGTCGCGCGCTATGCCGCCGTGGACGACTGCGGCCTCGTGATCAACCCCACGGTGGTGGAGGGGCAGCTCCAGGGCGGCATTGCCCAGGGGATCGGCGGCGCGCTCTACGAGGAGCTGGTCTACGACGGCGAGGGCCAGCTGCTCACCGGGAGTTTCATGGACTACCTCCTCCCCAGCGCGGCCGAGGTGCCCACGCCAGCGCTCGAGCCGATGGTCACGGAATCGCCCCGTAACCCGCTCGGCGTGCGGGGGGTGGGCGAGGGCGGCGCCATCCCCCCGATGGCCGTGATTGCCAGCGCCGTGGACGACGCGCTGGCCCCCTTCGGGATCCACATCACGGAGACGCCCGTCACCCCCGAGCGCCTGTTCCAGCTCCTGCGCCGGGCCCGGGCGGGTGGGGGGTGAGGTGAGCGGCCACCGCGTCTCCGTCCGGATCAACGGCCGGCGCCACGAGGCCGACGTCGAGCCGCACCGGCTCCTCAGCGACTTCCTCCGGGAGGAGTGCGGGCTCACGGGCACGCATGTGGGCTGCGAGCATGGGGTGTGCGGGGCGTGCACGATCCTGCTGGACGGGGCCCCCGCCCGGGCCTGTCTCCTCTTCGCCATCCAGGCGGACGGCGCCGAGATCGAGACGGTCGAGGGGCTGGCGGCTGATGACCGGCTCCACCCGCTCCAGGAGGCGTTCTGGGAGCACCACGCGCTCCAGTGCGGGTTCTGCACGCCCGGCTTTCTCATGACGGCGGTGGCGCTGCTCCGCGAGCGGCCGGATCCCTCGGAGGCCGAGGTGCGCGAAGGCCTCTCGGGCAACCTCTGCCGCTGCACCGGCTACGCCAACATCGTCCGCGCCGTCCTGGCCGCTGCCGATCGGTTGCGCACCACAGGCACGGGGACCGCGTGAAGCCTGCCCCCTTCACCTATCACGCCCCGGCCAGTCTCGAGGAGGCCCTGTCGCTCCTCGCGCGCCATCGCGGGGAGGCCAAGGTGCTCGCAGGCGGCCAGAGCCTGGTGCCGCTGATGAACTTCCGCCTGGCCCGTCCGGCGCAGGTGGTGGACCTCAACGGGCTTCGCACGCTGGCCGGTATCCGTGAGGCCGACGGCATGCTCTGCCTGGGCGCCATGACCCGCCAGCACGCCATCGAGCGCTCCCCGGTGGTGCGCCGCCTCTGCCCACTCCTGGCCGAAGCCACGGCCCTGATCGGGCACCCCGCCATCCGCTCACGGGGCACCATCGGTGGGAGCCTCGCTCACGCCGATCCCGCTGCCGAGTACCCGACCGTCCTCGCCACCCTCGAGGGCACCGTGGTCGCCCGCAGCCTCGCCGGCGAGCGGACGCTGACGGCCGAGAGCCTCTTCGCCGGCTATCTCGCCACGCGCCTCGAGCCGGACGAGATCCTGGTCGAGGTGCGCCTGCCGCTTCCGCCGCGCCGCCACGGCTGGGCCTTCGAGGAGGTGAGCCGCCGTCACGGCGACTTCGCGCTGGTCGCTGTCGCCGCCCTCGTCGCGGTGGAGGACGGGCGGTGCGCCCGCGTCCGGCTCGCCGCCGGCGGCGTGGGCCCGGCCCCGCAGCGGCTCCGTCGCGCGGAAGAGACCCTCGAAGGTCGCGGGCCGGGCGAGGCCGAGATCCGCGAGGCCGCATCACTCGCGGCGGCGGACCTCGCGCCCGAGAGCGATCTGCACGCCTCGGCCGACTTCCGACGCCACCTGGCCGGCGTGCTCACGGCCCGCGCGCTCCGTCGCGCCGTCCGGCTCGCGATCGAGCTCGCCCCCTAGGCCCTCGACCGTCCCTCGTCCGGAGTGCGTCGAGCTGGATGGTCAGCCCGCGCCGGGGCGCCCCAGGAAGTCGCGGACGACGCGGAGGAACTCGGCCAGGCGGTCGTGGTGGAGCCAGTGCCCCGCTCCCTCGAGGCCGACGACGGTGGCGTGGCGGAAGGGCCGGGCGCGGCCGTCCTCGACGGGATCGCCGGAGGGGCTCTCCTTGCCCCAGAGGAGGAGCGTGGGGCAGGCGATGCGCGACCAGAGCTGTGCGATGTCCCGGCTGCTCATGTCGTACGGGGGCCAGGCGCGCACGTAGTTGTCGAACTTCCAGCTGTAGGTGCCGTCCTCGTTCTGGTTGACGCCCTGCGCGGTGAGGTGCCGCGCCTGCGCGGCGGAGAGATGCGGGTTCTCCTCCTGCATGCGGCGGAAGGCGTCCTCGATGGAGGCGTAGCGCCGGGGCAGCCGGCCGGCGAAGGCGCGCTGCTCGCGGATCCACTCGTCCATGCGCTCGGCGATGCTCCGGGCGCGGCGCTCGGCGAGCGCGGGCGCCGAGGGGCCGAGCCCCTCGATGGCCACCAGGCGAGCCACCGCCTCGGGGTAGACGCCGGCATAGCGGAGCGCGATGTTGCCGCCGAGGGAGTGGGCGATGATCGTGACCGGCGCCAGCCGCTGCTGGTGGATGAGCTGGGCCAGGTCGTAGATATAGCCGGCCATGGTGTAGCTGCCGTCCGGCGACCACTGGCTGTCTCCATGCCCCCGGAGGTCGGGGGCGATGACGTGCCACTCCTCGCGGAGCGCCTCCGCCGTCCAGTCCCAGTTCCGGCAATGGTCGCGTCCCCCGTGCAGGAGGAGCAGCGGCGGCCGGTCGGGGTTGCCCCAGTCCACGTAGTGCAGCCGTAGCCGCTGGGAGAAGTAGCTCCGCGAGGTGGGCCCGGGCGTGGTGAACAGGCCGAGGTTGGCGGTCAATGGCAGCTCCTTTCGCTCCGCATCTCCCGGGAGGCTACCACATCCGCCGGACCGTCGAACCCTGACGAGGTGGGGCAGAGAGAGCGCGCTGGCGGCCGGGGCCGGGCGCCAGGCGGGGCGCCCGCCTGCCGCCGGCGCTCGCGAGTCGAGGCTTGACGGGTGGCGGGGCCTGGCCCCATGATCCGCGGCGGGGAGCATCACGGCCTGGCCAACCGCAGCGCGTCATGAAGGAGGACCGACCCGTCATGCGCATCCACCATCAGTCGCCCAGCCGCCCGTCCCTGCCCGGTCCCCGCGCGACGCTCATCCTCGTGGCCGCCGTCGTGGCGCTGCTGGCTTCCGGCATGCCGGCGGCCGCCTTCGAGGGGGAGAAGGAGCTCCACGAGGGGGCCAGGAAGGAGAAGGCCTTCACCTGGTACACCGCGCACTACGACTCGGAGTCGGCGGCCGCCATCTGCAACGGCTTCGAGCAGAAGTACCCGGGGGTCAAGTGCAACTACGTCCGCACCACGGCCCAGGTCGCCTATCAGCGGCTGGCCCAGGACCAGAAGGCGGGGCTCGCCGTGGCCTCCGTGATCAGCTCCACCGACCAGGGGCATTACGGCCGCATGAAGCAGGACGGCTGGCTCATGAAGTACCGGCCGCGGAGCCTCAGCGAGCTGGTCGACGCCTTCAAGGCGTTCAACGATCCCGACGACACCTTCTTCGCCACGGCGGCCGGGCTGGTGCTCATCACCTACAACACGACCGTCGTGCCCGAGGCGGCGGCGCCGAAGAAGTGGACGGATCTCCTCGACCCCAGGTGGAAGGGCAAGCTCTCCATCGGCCACCCGGGCTTCAGTGGCTACGTCGGCACCTGGGTGGTGCAGATGCGCAAGCTCTACGGCTGGGACTACTTCAAGAAGATGGAGCTGAACAAGCCCCGGATCGGCCGCTCCATCAACGACACCGTGACCATGCTCAACGCCAAGGAGAGCTGGGTGGCCTCGGGGCCCTCGGGCACGACGCTGCAGAGCCGGGACAAGGGTAACCCGCTGGCGGTGGTCTACCCCGAGGACGGCGCTGTCCTCATGGTCTCGCCCTCGGGCATCCTGAAGAATGCGCCGGCCCCCAATGCCGCCAAGCTCTTCATGGAGTTTCTCTTCAGCAAGGAGTGCAACGACATCGTCGTCAAGTACCGCGGCGACTCGATCAACAAGCACGTCAAGCCCCTGCCGGGCGCCAAGCCGCTCACCGAGGTGAAGACGATCCGGCCGACCTACGAGGAGATCCTCAAGGGCATCCCGGAGGTCAAGGAGCAGTTCCGCGACACCTTCGGCATCTGAGCCGCTGGCGCGCATGGCCGCCCCGCAGACCGAGGTCCTGACGGACGTCGCGCGGGCCGGGGCCCTGCCCGCCCGCCGGCTCGGCTGGCGGCAGCGCTGGCGCCACCTCGACAAGTCTCTCTTCCTCTGGCTCCTCCTCATCGGCGTGCTCCTGGTGCTCGTGGTCAACCCGCTGGCGCGGCTCCTCTGGGTGAGCGTCCAGCACGTCGACACGGGCGCGCTGACGCTCGAGAACTACGCCGCCGCCTATGGCCGCTGGCGCTACCTCGAGGCGCTGGTCAACTCGCTGGTGCTGGGGCTGTCCGTGGCCGTGGTCTGCACGCTCTTCGGCGTGCCCATGGCGTGGGCGGTGTCCCACCTTCATCGTGCCCTCGTACCTGGGCGCGGTGGCCTGGATCCTCCTGGCGGGCCCCAACGCCGGGTGGCTCAACCGCGCGTACATGTCGCTCACCGGGGCGGCGGCGGGGCCCTTCAACATCTACAGCATGGCGGGGCTCGTGCTGATCGTCGCCGCGTACTCCTTCCCGTACATGTTCGTGTTCACGCGCTCGGCGCTCGATCTCATCTCCTCCGAGATGGAGGACGCGGCCCACACCCTCGGCGCAGGGGTGCTCCGCACGACGCTCCGGGTCACGCTGCCGCTGACGCTGCCCGCCATCCTGGCCGCCGTCATCGTGGTCTTCCTCGAGGCCATCGCGCTGTTCGGCGCCCCCGCCCTCATCGCGCTGCCGGGACGCTTCCAGGTGATCACGACCATGCTCTGGCAGTTCTTCGAGTTCCCGCCCAAGCTCGAGGTGGCCGCGGCCTACTCGATGCCGCTGCTCGCCATCACGGTGGCGCTGTTCTGGCTGCAGCGCCGCCTGACGGCGCGCAAGGGGTATGTGGCCCTGACGGGGAAGGGGGGCGAGCGCAGGCCGCTCCGCCTGGGCCCGTGGCGCTGGGTGATGCTCGGCTACTGCCTCTTCGTGACCTCGCTCTCCTTCTTCCTGCCCATGGTGGTGGTGCTCCAGGCGGCCCTGGCGAAAGCCTGGGGCCGAGGCTTTGCGCTGGACAATCTCACCCTGCACAATCTGCGCTTCGTCCTCGTGGACCAACCCCTCACGAAGGCGGCCACGCTGCACACCTTCCTGTACGGGGCGACGGCCTCGGTGATCGCGCTGGCGCTGGCGCTGGCGGTCGCCTACATCGTCCAGCGCCAGCTGGTGCCCTTCGGGCAGGCGCTGTCCTTCCTGGCCATGGCGCCGTTCGTGATCCCGGGGATCGTGCTGGCCATCGGCTTCTACGCGGCCTACACCCGGCCGCCGCTCCTGATCTACGGCACCGCCTGGATCCTGATCCTGGCCTTCGCGACCCGCTTCCTGCCCATCGCCTACGCCAACAGCGCCGCCGCCATCCGGGGCATCAACCCGGAGCTGGAGGACGCGGTGCGCATCCTGGGCGGCCGGCGCCTCATGGCGATCCGGCGGGTCGTGATGCCGCTGCTCAAGCGGGGGCTGGCGGGGGCCTTCATCCTGGTCTTCATCCCGGCCACCCGGGAGCTGAGCGCGGCGATCTTCCTCTACACGACGGGGACACAGGTGCTCTCGGTGCTCCTCTTCGACAAGAGCGACGAGGGCAACTTCGAGATTCTCGCCTCCATCGGGCTCATCCTCGTGGTGATCACGGTCTCGCTGGTGATGCTCGGCTTCCGGCTCGTGGGGCGCGACTTCATGCTCCGACGGACCTCGGCGTGAGCAAGCTCGTCCTCCGCAACGTGAGCCGCGCCTTCGGGAGCGTCCTGGCCGTGGACGACTTCTCCCTGGCGCTCGAGCCGGGCGAGTTCGTCTCCCTGCTGGGGCCGTCCGGCTGCGGGAAGACCACCACGCTCCGCGTGATCGCGGGCTTCCTCGATCCCACCCTGGGCACCATCGAGATGGACGGGGAGGTGATCTCCTCGCCCGGCTCCTCGCTGCCGCCCGAGAAGCGTGGGATGTCCATGATCTTCCAGAGCTACGCCATCTGGCCCAACATGACCGTGGCCGAGAACGTGGCCTTCGGCCTGCAGGTCCGCCGCTTCTCTCGCGCAGACACCCGCGCGAAGGTGGAGCAGATCCTGGACGTGGTCCAGATGCGGCACCTGCGCGATCGCTACCCCGCCGAGCTGTCCGGGGGCCAGCAGCAGCGTGTCGCGCTGGCGCGCGCCATCGTGGTCCAGCCGGCCGTGCTGCTGCTGGACGAGCCCCTGTCCAATCTCGACGCCAACCTCCGGGAGGAGATGCGCTACGAGATCCGCCGGCTCCACGACGAGTTCCACATCACGACGGTGTACGTCACCCACGACCAGGCCGAGGCCATGGTGACCTCCGACAGGATCGCCGTGATGAACCAGGGGCGGATCGAGCAGGTGGACGAGCCGCGCGCGCTCTACGCGCGGCCGCGCACGCGCTTCGTGGCCGGCTTCATCGGGCGCACCAATTTCCTCGACGGCGAGGTGCGCGACGGCGAGGTGGCCTTCGACCGCTTCGCCATCCGGCTCGACCAGTTCGAGGAGCCCGCCGCGCTCAGCGGGCGGGTCGCCTTCTCGCTGAGGCCGCAGAGCATCCGCCTGCTGCGTCAGGCGCCTGCCGTCGCCGCTGACCGGAGCGTGATCCCGGGTCGCATCGTCCAGCGCGCCTATCTGGGCGAGCACTGGGACTACGCCGTCCGGCCCGGTGAGAGCGCGCTCACGCTGCGGGTGACGGCACGCCCGCACGAGGTCTTCGAGGTGGGCGAGGCGGTGTGGCTCGAGGTGGATCCGAGGCAGATGGCGCATCTCCGCTGAGGGCGGCCGGGGCCACTCCCCCGCTCCGTTCGGCAGCCCGGGCCTCAGCCTCTGGCCAGGGGCACCTGCCGCGACGCGCGGATCCGCCGGTCCCGCGTCACGAGGGGGACCCGGTGGACGATGCTCGTGGCTGCCACGATCTCGTCCACCGGATCGCCACGGAAGTCCAGGTCGCGAATCGCCCGGCAGACATCGAGGGTGATGGGCCAGACATGGAGACGGGCCAGGGCCCGGGCCAGATCGGCGTCGTCGAGGTCCAGCTCGATCCGCCCGAGCTCGGCCAGCTTGCCGATCTCCCAGATGACGATCCCGGAGATGCTCCACGGCTCCCGCTCGAGCAGAGCCGTCTCGCGCCGGGTGAGGTCACCGGTGAGGGCGTGGAGGAGGATGTGGGTGTCGAGATTGAGCATTCCACCGGAGTCCGGTGGAGAGGAGGCCGCCCTTGATCCGGATCTTGCCCCTGAGGCTGCCGATGAGCGAGGCGGACTCGGCGCCGAGGGGGACGAGCCTGGCGACGGGCTTGCCGTGCTTGGTGATGACGATGCCCTCCGGGGTCACCCGATCGAGCAGCGCCAGGCACTGAGCCTTGAACTTGGCCGCCGGCATGGTCTTCATGGCCGCATTCTACGACTGGTCACGTTTTGTGTCCACTGGCGGTCCGCCCTGGCGGTCGGGGCGGACTGCTCCCCTGAGCGGTCCCGTGACAACCCGCGCCTCGCGGGACAGCCTGGCCCAGGAGCCGCGCGAGCCTCGACCCGGGCTCGGTCCGGGGTGCCAGGGCCGGAGGCCGGCGGGGCGGTGATATGATCGCCGCGCCGGCCGACGCGGTGGTATCCCGGCTACGCCCAGGCCGGTGGCGGGGTGCGGGATGACGGGGTGCAGCGGGGGGGGTGCGATGGCGAAGGCGCTGAGGACCGAGGTGGCAGGAGCGTGTGGCGGCGTGCCGATCACCTTCCTGGTGCTCGGGCTCACGGCCGCCGAGATCGCCCCCATGCTCAAGGCCAATCCGGCGCGGCTCCTGGGCCTCGACGAGCCCGCGCCGGCGGCGGGCGGCAGCCCTCGATGAGCGACCCCTGGCCCGTCTTCACGGCGGCGGCGGTGCAGGCGGCGCCCGTGTATCTCGACCGCGAGGCGACGGTGGACAAGGCCTGCGCGCTGATCCGCGAGGCCGGACAGGCGGGGGCGCGACTGGTCGCCTTTCCCGAGGTCTTCATCCCGGGCTTCCCCCACTGGATCTATCTCGATCGGCCCCAGGCCAACGAGCATCACTTCGTGGAGCTGGTGCGCGGGGCGGTCGAGGTGCCCGGCCCCGCCACCGAGCGCCTCGGTCAGGCGGCGCGGGCGGCCGGGCTCCACGTGGTGATCGGGGTCAACGAGCGGAGCCCGCGGAGCATGGGGGAGCTGTTCAACACCAACCTCCTCTTCGGGCCCGACGGCACGCTGCTGGGGCGGCATCGCAAGCTGATGCCGACCTATGCCGAGAAGATGATCTGGAGCTTCGGCGATGGCTCGACGCTGCGCACCTACGACACCGCGCTGGGGCGTCTCGGCACCCTCTGCTGTGGGGAGAACACCAACCCGCTGGCCCGCTTCGCCCTCATCGCCCAGGGCGAGCAGGTCCACGTGGCCAACTACCCCGCGCGGCCGGCGGGGGACGCCTATGACCTGGCGCGGGCCATCGAGATCCGCGCCGCGGCGCATGCCTTCGAGGGCAAGTGCTTCGTCGTCGTGGCGGGGAGCCTCATCAGCGCTCCCATGCGGGACAGGCTCGGGGACACCCCCGAGAAGCGCCGGCTCCTCGGCGCGGGCAGCGCCACCTTCACGGGCATCCTCGGCCCCGACGGCCGGGTGCTGGCGGGGCCCGCGGCGCCGGACCGGGAGGAGATCGTCTACGGCAAGATCGACCTCGAGGCGATCATCAGGCCCAAGCTCTTCCACGACGTGGCCGGCAACTACAACCGTTTCGACGTGCTGGCGCTCCAGCTGAACCGCGCTCCGCTGGCGGCGATCCGCGAGGGACAGCCGGCGCATGCCGGGGCCGGGGGCCCTGAGCTCGGGCCGCTGCTGGATGAGCTGCGGCGCCGGGTGGACTCGGCCTCCCACGCCGAGCTCAAGGCGCTGGTCGGATCGTTCCTCGCCGCAGCTCAGCCGGTGCAGCTGGCTCATGGGGGTGAGCCAATCGGAGGATTGCAACCGTAGGGGATTGGACGGTCACTGAGGGAGCTGCCGCGGGATTGCCGCAGGCGCCATCCGAACGGGTAGCCGGAGGTGACTCATGGGGCTTCAGGGCCTCGCCAGGGCGAGGGAGCTGTACGAGCGGCGGGATCAGCGGGCCCGCGAGCTCAAGGCCGAGGGCAAGACGGTCGTCGGCTATCTCTGCTACTTCGCCCCGCCGGAGATCCTGGAGGCGGCCGGCTGCGTGCCGTACCGGATCCGCGGCGATGTGAGGCAGCCTGTCACCCGCGCGGACGAGTACGTGGAGCCCTACGGCTGCCCATTCGTCCGGAACACCTTCGACCTGGCCGTGAAGGGCCGCTACGACTTCCTCGACGGGCTCGTCATGTCCCATGCCTGCGACAGCGTGCAGCGCATGTACGGCATCTGGACGCACTACAAGCCTCTGGCCTTCAGCCACATGGTCAATGTCCCCCACACGATCACCCCCGCCTCGGAGCGCTTCTTCAGGCGGGAGCTCGAGTTCCTCATGGAGCGCGTCGGCGCGCTTGCCGGCCGCCCCGTCGAGGCCGACGCCCTGCGCGACAGCATCGCCTGCTACAACCGCACGCGGGAGCTGACGCGGGAGCTCTACGCGCTCCGCAAGACCGCCCCGCCCCGCATCTCGGGCACCGAGCTGCTCGAGGTCCTGATCGCCGGCAGCGGTCTCCCGGCGGCGGAGTTCGAGACACTGCTCCGCGAGGTCCGGGCCGAGGTGACCGCGCGCGCCCCGGGCGCCGGGGCGACGCGCGCGCGGCTCCTCTTCTACGGCTGCATCAACGACGACGTGACGCTGGTCCGCCTCATCGAGGAGTGCGCCGCGCATGTGGTGATGGACGACACCTGCATCGGGGCGCGGGGGATGCTCGGGACGGTGCCGGACGGCGACGATCCGCTGGGCGGCTTCGTGCAGTACTACTTCCGCGGCTTCCAGTGCCCCCGCACCTACCGGGGCACCGACCTGTCGCGCTTCGACTACGTGGTGGACGCGGCGCGCGAGTACGGCGCTCGGGGCGTCGTCCTCTACATGCTGTCCTTCTGCGACCCCCACAAGTTCGACCTCGTGGACGTGCGCCGGCACCTGGAGGCGGCGGGGCTCGCGAGCCTCGTCCTCGAGGACGACTACACGCTGGCGAATCTCGAGTCCATGCGGACCCGGATCCAGGCCTTCGTGGAGATGCTCGCCTGAGCGGGAGGGAGCGATGACCGAGCTGCGCCGAGCGACCAAGTCGCTGGACACCACGCGCCGCGCGAAGGAGCTCCTGCGGGGCTTCTACAACCGCGCCGAGGGCCGGCGGCCGGGGGAGGCGCTGGCCTGGTGCATGGCCGGGGTGTCCTCCGAGCTGCTCCACGCCTTCGACCTGCCCTGGGAATGGCCCGAGAACTTCGGCACGCTCTGCGCCTCGCGCGGGGTGGCGACCGGCTTCTGCGAGCAGGCCGAGGGCGACGGCTTCTCCCAGGACCTCTGCTCCTACGTCCGCAACAACCTGGGCTACGTCAGCCGCATGGCCGAGCTGGGCCGGGTGCCGCCCGAGACCCCGCGCGGGGGCATGGGCACGGCGACCATGCTGCTGGGCTCGGGAGCCCTCTGCGACCCGCGCACCAAGTGGTTCCAGTCGCTGGCCTCGCGCTACCTGCCGCTGCCGGTCTTCCACATCGACCCCCTGAGCCCGCCCCACGACGTGAACGTGGACGACCCGCGCATCGAGGCCCACTACAAGGAGCTCCTGAGAGAAACCCTCCACGAGCAGGTGGCCTTCCTGGAGCGGCAGACCGAGCGTCCCCTGGATCAGGAGCGGCTGCGCGCGGCCCTCGGCCATGCCCAGGAGATGATCGCGCTGCTCTGGGAGATCCACGACCTGCGCCGGGCCGTGCCCTCTCCCATGGGCTCCGAGGACTTCTTCACCGGCTGCGTGGTGCCGTTGCTCTTCATGCTGGGCCAGCGGGAGGCGGCGGAGTACTTCCGCGCCCTCCGCGACGAGGTGCGCGACCGCGTGAGCCGCGGGATCGGGGTGATCGCGGAGGAGCGCTTCCGGCTCCTGTGGATGGGCATCCCACCCTGGTACAACCTCGGCTTCTTCAACGCCGTCGGCGCGCTGGGCGCCGTCTTCCCCATCGAGACCGTGTACTTCGTCGGGGCGCCGGTGGAGATCGACCTCGGGGGCGATCCCGTGGAGGCGCTGGTGGACAGGACCTGGAAACGGGCGGTGTGGATCCACCGCTGGGGCGCCGAGATCATCCCGGAGAACCTGAGCCCCTCCGGCTTCTCTCAGCCGGGCACCCGCCTCGTCCGGCAATGGGTCCGCGACTACCGTCTCGACGGGGCGGTGATGCATCGGACACGCTCCTGTCGCGCGGTGAGCTGGGGGCAGGTGCACATCAAGAACCAGGTCGCGGAGGAGGGCATCCCCTCGCTCATCATCGAGAGTGACATGGCCGATCCCCGGAGCTGGGCCGACTCGATCATCATGGGGCAGGTGCGGGGCTTCCTCGATGCCATCGCCGCGAGCCGTCGCTCCGGCGCCAGGGCGTGATGGCGGCTGGCTCCGACCTCCTGGTCGCCGGCGTGGACGTGGGCTCCACGCTGACCAAGGTCGTGGTCCACAACGGCGAGTTCCTCGCCTCCGTCACCGACCGCACCGAGGTGGACTATGTGGGGGCCGCCGCCCGGTTGCTCGGGCGGGCGCTGGACCGCGCCGGGCTCACCCCGGGGGACCTGGCCTGCGTGGTGGCCACGGGCTATGGCCGGCGCCGCATCCCCTTCGCCAGCCGCGAGATCACCGAGATCACCTGCCATGCGCGCGGGGTGCGGGAACTGTTCCCGGAGGCCCGGACCGTGATCGACGTGGGCGGCCAGGACGCCAAGGGGATGAAGCTCGCCCCCACGGGCAAGGTCGTGGACTTCGTGATGAACGACAAGTGCGCGGCCGGGACGGGGCGCTTCCTGGAGGTCATGGCGGCCTCTCTCGGCCTGGGCGTGGACGAGCTCGGCGCCCGCGGCGTCGGCTCCGCCACTCCTGCCGCCGTCTCGAGCGTCTGCACGGTGTTCGCGGAGCAGGAGGTGGCGCAGCATCTGGCCTCGGATGTCCCCGTGGAGGACGTGCTGGCAGGGCTTCACGCCGCGCTGGCCTCGCGCATCCTCGTGATGGTGAGGCGCCTCGGCATCGAGCGCCAGGTGGTGCTCACGGGAGGCTGCGCCCGGAACCCGGCCCTGGTCCGCGCCCTCGAGGAGCGGCTGCGGACGCCCATCCTCACCCCGCTCGAGCCTCTGCTCACGGGGGCCCTCGGCGCCGCGCTCCTGGGCCGTGAGGCCCTGCAGCGCGGCGAGCTGCCGGCGGCGCCTCCCGCTCTCGATGCCGAGGCCGGGGCCGCCGTGAGGGCGCCCGGCGCCCACGTGGCCCGCGAGGCGGAGGCGCGCGCCGAGGCCTTCTCGATCCGGGCGCGCGCTCGCCCGCGGGGCTTCGAGGCCGAGTTCGTCCTCCCCGCGGGGGAGCGCCTCCTCGCCGACCCCGTCGCGGGCGTGGACGTGGGAGCGCTCTTCACCAAGGCCGCGGTGGTGGCCGGGGGGCGCGTTCACGTCACAGCGCTTCCGTCCGATGGCAAGTACGGGGCCGTGGCCGAGCGGGCGCTCGCAGGCGCCCTCGGTCGGGCCGGCCTGAGCCGGGACGCCCTGGCCGGGGTCGTTGCCACGGGGCTTGGCGCCTCGCATGTCCGCCACGCGCGGCCGCAGAGCGAGATCTCGTGTCTGGCCCGCGGCATCGGGCGGCTCTTCCCCGACGCCGGGCAGGTGATCGATATCGGCGCCCACGGCACCCGGGTCATCCGCCTCGCCGGGCCGGGCGTCGTGGGGGATTTCTCGGTGAGCGGCCAGTGCGCGGCCGGCAGCGCCCGGATCCTCGAGGTCGTGGCGCATCTGCTCGGCGTGGAGATCGGCGAGCTGGGCGGGCTCTCGCTCGCCTCCCGGGTCCCCGCCGACTACTCGGCGGGCTGCGCCGTCTTCGCCGAGACCGAGGCCATCTCGCTGCTGACGCGCGGCGTGTCGCGCGAGGATCTCCTGGCCGGGCTTCATCGCTCACTCGCCGAGAAGATCGGGGCCATGGTCAGGGGTCGGGGCGCCACGGGCCCGGCTGCCGTGGCCGGGGGCGGAGCCAAGGACGCGGGGCTCCGGGCCTGGCTCGAGGCCACTCTCGGGCGCCTCCTCGTGCCGCCTGAGCCAATGGCCGTGGCGGCCCTGGGCGGAGCACTCCTGGCCGCGGACGGGGAGCGGTAGCTCCCGCGGGGGCCCAAGGCATGGCCGACTTCCCGCCGCTCACGCTCAGCTTTCCGGACCGGCGCCACTGGGTATTCCCGCGCGTGCTCGCCGAGCGCGCGCGGACTCACGGGGACCGCCCCTTCCTCGAGTTCCTGGGAGAGCCGGCGCTGAGCTACGGCGAGGTCGACCGGCTCGTCAACCGCTTCGCCCATGGGCTCGCGGCGCTCGGTGTCGGACGGGGCGACCGGGTCCTCGTCATGCTCCCCAACTGCGTGGAGTTCATGCTGGTCTGGTGGGCCATCAACCGGCTGGGCGCCATCGAGGTCTCGGTCAACAACGCCTACAAGGGTTATTTCCTCGAGCACGTCGTCACCAATTCCGGCGGCCGGCTCATCGTGGCCGAAGGGGAGTTCCTCGAGCGGCTGAAGTCCAGCGAGGACAGGCTCCCCGGCCTCGAGACCGTCGTCGTCCACGCGGCGCGGGGGGCAGGGGAGATGCCGTGGCCCCGCTTCAAGCGCCTCCGCGCGCTGCCGCTCGAGGCCGTCCCGGCCCGCCGCGACGACCCGCCGGAGGTGGAGCTGTCGCACCGCGACCTCAGCGCCATCATGTACACCTCCGGGACGACCGGGCCCTCCAAGGGCGTGATGCTGCCGCATGCGCACTGCTACGTGTTCGCCGAGGCGACGGCCAACCTCACGCGCCTGACGGCGGAGGATGCCTACTTCGTCGCCACGCCGCTCTACCACGGCAATGCCCCCATCATGCAGGTCTACCCGGCCATGCTGCGCGGCGGGCGGGCCGTGATCTGCCCACGCTTCAGCGCCAGCGAGTGGGTGGCGCAGATCCGCCTGTCCGGGGCCACGGTGACGAATCTCCTCGGGGTCATGATGGACTTCGTCTACCGCCAGCCCCCGCGCGCGGGCGACCGGGATCACCGCCTGCGCGTGGTCCTCGGCCAGCCGGCGCCGGCCGCCATCGTGGAGGACTTCAAGCGGCGCTTCGGGATCGGGAAGGTGCTCGAGTACTACGGCATGACCGAGATCGGCGTCGTGACCATGATGCCCTGGGACGATGTCCGGCCGGGCTCCTGCGGCAAGGCCGTCTCCGAGTGGTTCGACCTCCGCATCGCCGATGCCGAGACGGACGAGGAGCTGCCGGACGGCCAGGTGGGGGAGCTCCTGGTGCGGCCGAGAGTGCCCTGGGCCTTCAACCAGGGCTACTGGGAGATGCCCGACAAGACGCTCGAGGCCCTCCGGAACGTCTGGTACCACACGGGCGACGCGCTCAGGCGCGAAGCGGACGGGTACTACTACTTCGTCGACCGCATGCGGGATGTCATCCGCCGCCGCGCCGTCAACATCTCCTCGTACGACATCGAGTGCGTCGTCGCCGACCACCCGGATGTCGCCGAGAGCGCCGCCGTCGCCGTGCCGTCGGAGTTCGTCGGCGGCGAGGACGAGATCAAGCTCTGTCTCGTGCTGCGCGAGGGGGCCCGCCTGGTCCCGGAGGAGTTCCTGGCCTGGTGCGAGGAGCGGCTGCCCCACTTCGCCGTGCCGCGCTATCTCGTGGCGCTGCCGGAGTTCCCGCGGACCCCGAACAACAAGGTGCAGAAGTACCTCCTCCGACAGCCGGACGTCACGGGAGCCGCCTGGGACCGGGTCGCGGCGGGCTACCGGCTACAGGAGGAGGTCCGGAAGGCCGAGCGGAAGCGGCGCGAGTCTCAGGCTAAGTCTCAGGCTGCCTCCTGAGCCGGCCAGCGCCGCCCGGCGCGCCGCCGACGGCGCGCATGGCGCTCCTGGCGCGGCGCATCTTCGAGCGCTTCGGCGAGGGACAGGCGCTCCACCTCGGCGACCCGCAGGCCGGGATGGTGGCGTCGCCGCGGCGCCTCAGCCCGAGCGCGGCGCCTCCGGCGCTGGCCCGGGCCAGGGCAGTGCGTCCCCGGCGGCCCAGCGGTCAGGGACGACCTGGAAGGCCTCCACGAAGCGCTGCCAGCCCGAGGCGAAGGCGACGCACATGCCGAGGTCGAGGATCTGGTCGTCGGTGAAGTGCCGCCGGAGCTCGGCATGGAAGGCGCCGTCCACCGAGCGATGATCGCCCCAGAGCCTGTCGGCCAGCCTCAGCGCCATCTTCGTCCGCTCCGGCAGGTCGGAGGCCTCGTAGTCGGCGAGCTTCGCCACCTGCTCCTCCAGCGAGCCCCGGCCCACGGCCGAGGACGAGCGCGCCAGGCTTCAGTGGACGCAGCGGTTGTTCCAGGCCAGCTTGATCCGCACCAGCTCGAACAGCTCAGGCTCGATGCTCGAGCCGCCGCCGTAGATGTAACGGATGAAGCCCCAGGTGGCGTCCAGCAGCCCCGGCCGGCGGGCCATGGTGAGGAACAGGTTGTCGTCCTCGTAGGCGTTCCGGTACCAGCGCTCGAGGCGCCGGCGCAGCTCGTCGCTCAGCTCCTCGCGCGTCGCCTTGGGCAGGAGTCCGCGATCGTTCGCCACCGTGAGCCCTCCTGGCGGTGCTGCGGGTGCGCCGCTCGGCCGCAGTATGCCACACCCCCGGCCGGCGCGGGCCTCACACCTTACCTTGCCGGGGCCCTCCGCACCGGCTAGAATCGCCGTGGCACCGGCGGGCCCCGCATCCTGACGACGGCGCGTGCGTCCCCCCAACTCCCGACACGGAGAGGTCCAATGGCGTTTCTCGCTGAGGGAACCCGGTAATGAGCACCGACATCCCGAAGGCGGCCGACAGGCCGAAGGCCTCCCCCGCCGAGGAGCTGCGCCAGCGGACGGAGGTCGCCCGGCGCGGCGGCCACGAGAAGTACCACAAGAAGATGCACGACGAGGGCAAGCTCTTCGTGCGCGAGCGGCTCGAACGGCTGCTCGATCCGGGCACCATGGTCGAGGAGGGGCTCCTGGCCCGCTGCGTCGACGGCGACCTGGCGGCCGACGCCGTCGTCACCGTCAGCGGCACGATCGACGGCCGCCCGGTGGCCATCATGGCCAACGACATGACGGTCAAGGCGGGCGCCTGGGGCCGGCTCACCATCCAGAAGATCCAGCGCATCCAGGAGATCGCGCGGGATGCCGAGATCCCGATGCTCTATCTCGTGGACTCGGCAGGGGCGCGGCTCGACGAGCAGTTCGACATCTTCATCAACCGCAACCACGCGGGGCGCATCTTCCACAACCAGGTTCTCCTCTCCGGCGTGGTGCCGCAGATCTGCGTCCTCTTCGGTCCCTCCCCGGCGGGCTCGGCCTACATCCCGGCCTTCTGCGATCTCGTGATCATGGTGGACGGCCATGCCTCGGCCTATCTGGGCTCTCCCCGCATGTCGGAGATGGCCACGGGCGAGAAGGTCACCATGGAAGAGATGGGCGGAGCGCGCATGCACTGCAGCGTGAGCGGGCTCGGGGACGTGCTGGTGGCCAGCGAGGAGGAGGCCCTCGCCGTGCTCAAGCGGTACCTGTCCTACATGCCGCGCTCGTGGAGCGAGTTGCCGGCGTCCGCGGCCGCCCGCCGGCCCGCCGAGGGCAAGTCCATCGACGAGCTGGTCCCGCCGGAGCAGAACCGCGTCTTCGACATGCAGCGGGTCATCGACCGACTCGTGGACGAGGGCTCCTTCTTCGAGATCAAGCGCCTCTTCGCGCCCGAGCTGATCACGGGGCTGGCGCGTCTGGACGGCCGCGTCATCGGGGTCGTGGCCAATCAGCCCAAGGTCAAGGGCGGTGTGCTCTTCAGCGACTCCTCCGACAAGGGGGCCCGCTTCGTCTGGCTCTGCAACGCGTTCAACATCCCGCTGCTCTTCCTGGCGGATGTGCCGGGGTTCATGATCGGCAGTCAGGTGGAACGCCACGGCATCATCCGTCACGGGGCCAAGCTCCTCTTTGCCATCGCCGAGGCCACGGTGCCCAAACTCTCGGTCATCGTGCGCAAGGCCTATGGCGCCGGATACATGGCCATGAACGGGGGGTCGTTCCTGCCGGATGCCTGCATCGCGCTGCCGACGGCCCGGCTCGCCATCATGGGGCCGGAGGCCGCCATCAACGCCATCCACCTCAATACGATCATGTCGCTGGAGGGGGAGGCGCGGGAGGCCTTCATCAAGGAGAAGCGCCGGGAGTACGAGGAGCAGATCGACATCTACCGCATCGCCTCGGAGTTCTTCATCGACGCGGTGATCCCCGGCTCCGCGCTGCGCGATGAGCTCTGCCGCCGCTTCGAGACCTTCGCCCGGAAGCCCCGCCGGCCCGTCCGGCGCTGGAACGGCGTGATCCCGGGCTAGCCCCACCCGGGGTCAGGTCTTGCATTCCAACAGGACACTGAGCTGAAATGTCGGATTGCAAGACCTGACCCCAGAGGCAGAGGAGAAGGTGCATGGCTGAGCCGCAGGTGGTCCTGACCGTCGAGGGGCATATCGCCACGCTCACGCTGAACCGGCCCGAGGCGATGAACGCCATGGGCCATGACCTGGCGCGCGATCTCGAGGCCGCGCTGGATCGGCTGGAGGCCGCGCCTGACGTCCGCGCCGTGATCGCCACGGGCGCCGGCGACCGCGCCTTCTCGGTGGGCGGCGACATCAAGGAGCGCGGGGCCATGAGCCTGGAGGCGCGCTGGCAGCATGCGCTCCGGCTCGGCCGTTGCTTCGACCGCCTCGAGGTCCTCCCCGTGCCCGTCATCGCCGCCATCAACGGCTTCTGCTTCGGCGGCGGCATGGAGATGGCCGTTGCCTGCGACATCCGCATTGCCTCCGAGCGGGCCGAGGTCGGACTGCTCGAGGTCCGGCTCGGCGTCTTCCCCGGCGCCGGCGGCCCCGCGCGGCTGACGCGGCTCGTGGGCAAGGGGCGGGCCAAGCTCGTCCTCTACACGGGCCGGCGCTGGCCGGCCGCCGAGGCGCTCCGGATGGGGATGGTGGAGCAGGTGGTCGAGCCCGACCGCCTCATGGACGAGGCGCGGATGCTGGCGGCGGAGATCGCGCAGAACGGTCCCCTGGCCGTGAAAGCCCTGAAGCGGCTCGTGAACGCCTGCTACGAGGCCGATCTCACCTCCTCCCTGGAGCTGGCGCGGGCGCTGCGCCAGCCGCTGGACCACACGGCCGACATGCTCGAGGGCGTGCGCGCCTTCGAGGAGAAGCGGCCGCCCCGGTTCCAGGGACGGTAGCGGAGGCGGGCAGCGCGATGCGGAGCCTGAAAGGCCAGGTCGCGATCGTCGGGGTCGGCGAGACCCCCGTGGGAAAGGTTCCCGGCAAGAGCGCGCTCTGGTTCAACGCGGAAGCCACGCGCGTGGCGCTCCGCGACGCGGGCCTCGACAAGTCCCGGGTGGACGGCCTCCTCACCGGCACTTCCTTCGTCGCCCCCTTCCACCGGATGAGCGTGGCCGTGAGCGAGTACCTCGGCATCCAGCCCACCTTCTCGAACACGCTCGAGGTCTCGGGGGCGACGGCGGCCGCGTCCATCAGCCTGGCCGCCGCCGCCATCCACGCGGGGCTGGCCGAGGTGGTGGTCGTCTGCTGCGGCGACAACATGCTCTCGGGGATGACGCGCGATCTGGCCGTGAAGGCGCTGGTGTCGAGCCGCGATCCCCAGTACGAGGCGCCCTTCGGGCTCCTGGTCCCCACCACCTTCGCGCTCACCGCGCAGCGCCACATGCACGAGTACGGGACGACGCCCCAGCAGCTGGCGCAGGTGGCGGTCACGATGCGGGAGCACGCCCGCCGCACGCCCGGGGCGCAGATGACGGCGCCGATCACCGTGGCAGACGTGCTCGCCTCCAAGATGGTCACCACGCCGTATCACGTGCTCGACTGCTCCCTGGTCAGTGACGGCGGCGTGGCCTTCGTGCTCACGAGCGCCGAGCGCGCGCGGGACTTCAAGAAGCGCCCCGTGTACGTGCTGGGCGCAGGCGAGTCCTACACCCAGGAGCACATCTTCTGCGCCGAGTCGCTCACGACCACGGGGGCGCGCATCTCCGCCGAGCGCGCCTACCGCATGGCGGGCGTGGGCCCGTCCGACATGGACGTGGCGGGGATTTACGACTGCTTCACGGGCACCGTCGTCACCATGGTCGAGGACCTCGGCTTCTGCCCCAAGGGCGAGGGCGGCCCCTTCGTCGCCGATGGTCAGATCACCTTCGGCGGCCGGATCCCCACCAACACCCATGGGGGCCTGCTCTCCTACTGCCACCCGGGCATCCCGGGCGGTTTCTTCCACATCGCCGAGGTGGTGCGGCAGCTGCGAGGCGAGGCCCAGGGGCGGCAGGTGGAGGGCGCCCGGCTCGGGCTCGTCCACAGCCTGGGCGGGGGCTTCGCCACCAACGCGACCGTCATCCTCGGCACGGAGCGGAGCGCATGAGCGCCGGGAAGCCCCTGCCGCCCATCGACGACGACACGCGGGCCTGGTGGGAGGGACTCCACCGCGGCGTGCTGCTGCTCCAGCGCTGCCGCGGCTGCGGGCATGTCCAGGTCCATCAGCGCGCCATGTGCGGCCGCTGCCTGGGAGGCGACCTCGAGCACCGCGAGGCCTCGGGCGAGGGGACGATCTACTCCTTCAGCACCGTCTACCGCCCGCCGTCGCCCGAGTTCAAGGACGACGTGCCCTACACCGTGGTGCTGGTGGAGCTCGCCGAGGGTCCCCGGATGCTCAGCACCCTGGTGGATGCCCCGCCGGAGACGGTGAGGATAGGCCAGCCTGTCCGGATCGTCTATGACCGCCTGACGGACACGGTCACGCTGCCGCGCTTCCGCCCGCTGGCCGCCGGCGCCGTCCGGCCCTGAGCACGCTCCTCCCCAAGCCCATCCTCACGCCGGCCCTGATCGGCGCGGCCAGCCTCGCGGGTTGCCGCTGGGGCCCAGGGGTGAGCGCAGCGGGCCACTGTCCGCACTGCGGAACTCAGGCTAGCCCCACCCCAGGGACTTCTTGGCATCGGCACTCATCAGCTCGGGGCTCCAGGGCGGATCCCAGACGAATTCCACCCGGACCTGCTCGACAGCATCGAGCTTCCCGACGATTCGCTCCACCTCCTGAGCCAGATAGTCCCCGACCGGGCAGCCCGGCGAGGTCGTCGTCATCTTGATCCGCACGACGCCGGCCTCGATCCCCACGTCATAGACGAGCCCCAGGTTGACCACGTCCACGGGAATCTCCGGGTCGTAGACGTGCTTCAAGGCCTCCAGAACCGCTGCCGTCGTGGGCGCCATCGCTCAGGCCTCCGGCCCGAGCCTCACGGCCCGGGCGCTATTGACCAGGAAGAGGACAATCGCCAGCACATTGGCGAGGCCGCTCCATGCCGGCGCAAGCATCGGGAGGCCGAGGTCGCCCCCGACCCGGGCCAGCACCGAGAGGTGAAGCAGTGCCCAGTGAGCGTAGAACGCCCGGCGAAACGGCAGGGCGACGCCCAGCACGGACGGCAGGATGATCGGAGCGTGGCCAAAGATCATGGAGAAGACGAAGCCCAGGAAGATGGAATGGAGCATGGCATCGTAGAAGGGGCCGGCGATG
The DNA here is from genome assembly GCA_016188005.1 of Candidatus Rokuibacteriota bacterium. Taxonomy (NCBI): domain Bacteria; phylum Candidatus Rokuibacteriota; species Candidatus Rokuibacteriota bacterium. The sequence goes on from JACPIQ010000085.1 coordinate 24,214, forward strand.
AATCGATCGGCGAAGCCGAGCCACAGCAGGCCGCCGACCCCGAGCCAGCCATAGCCGGTGAGCATCGAGAGCGCCATGTAGCGCGGGAGCCCCGACTGGCGCAGCGTGCGCCAGGCGATATCGTTCCGGAGGAGCCACACGGCCAGCGCGAGCAGGCCGATGCCGCTCAGCCGGACGCCGAGTTCCGGGGCGGAGAGATCGCCCAGGAGGCCCAGGACGAACACTCCGCCTGCCGCGAGAAACCCCGCGCGACTCCACGCCCCGAGGCGCATCAAGCGCGAGAGCTCCAGGCGCTCTCCGGCGATGGTCAGGACCAGAAAGCCGATCCACCACGAGGCCACCCGATGGAGCGGGGCGCCCCAGTGCCAGACCAGCGTCCCCGCGAGCCAGCTCACGGCGCCCAGCCCCATCGCGGCCAGGTAGACCGTGGGTTGCTGGCGGTAGAGCGTGACGAAGATCGCGATCAGGAAGGCGCTCCCTGCTGCGGTGAGAGCGTGCCCCACGTGGACCGACAGCCCGATGATCCACGCGAGCCCCCCGAGCCCGGCCAGGAGCGGCGCCCCGTACGCCCAGCGGCGGCGGAGGGCGACGGCCCGCTCGAGCCCGATCACTGTCCCGAGAAAGCCGCTCACCATGAGGGGCCCGTGGCTCGGGGGCACGGTGGCAGTGAACGGCGGTAGGGCCCACCCGAGGCGGATCAGTCCCGCCCAGAGGGCCGCGAGGAGCGACAGCGCTCCCAGAACCATGAAGGGCATGCGCCGATGCGCGAACGCCATTACGTCTCCCGGATCTCCACTCGCCAGACCCCCGGCCCCTCCTCGAGATACCGCCACGCGACGATGCCCGCTCGTCCAGGATCTGTTCTGCGATCGGGAACAGGATACCGTAGCGCCCGCAGGAACACCGCGTGCTCGTGCCGGAGCTGGGCCGTGACCGCGGGCGCCTCGTGCGATGACGGCGGCCCGGCGCGCCGGATGATCTCTCGGCCGCGGGGCCGGTCCTCTCTCGATCCTCGCCCGCTTTCGGCAAGGCGGCCGCGTGGAAGAGCTGGCGACCCGCGCCGGAGGCCTGGGGCGGCTTCCCGGGGCAGCCGGCGCCCGGTGGGGCGGGCTCTCCCCAGTCGGCGGCCCGCGCCCCGCGGCCAAGCCCTTGATCCGGCAGACGCCGTCGTGGCACCGCGGTTGCTTGGTGAACCCGGGGGCCCGGGAGCACGGATCCATGCGCCCGGACCCGGGGGGGACATGTCATGGCTGCGCAATCCTTCGACTTCAGATCCCGCTGGGCCCGTGCGGCCTCCGTGATGGAGCGGCACGGGGTGGATGCCCTGTTCCTGATGAAGCCCGCCAACCTCGCCTATCTCACCGGCGACGGCCGGCCCTGCGCCCTGGGCCTCCTCACCCGCGCGGGCCGCTGCGTGGTGGCGGTGCCGGCCTCGGATCTTCCGAGCGTCCGCAGGGCGTCGGCGGCCACGGACATCCGGGCCTTCCGCAGCGAGGAGGAGATGTTCCACGGCTTCCGGGACGTGCTCGCCGAGCATGGGCTCTCGGAGGCGACCGTCGCGCTGGAGAAGAACTTCTTCGACGCGGCGCTCTACGAGGTGTTCACGGCGCATATCCTGCCGAAGGCGCGCGTGGTGCCTGCCGCTCCCATCCTGTCGCGGCTGCGCATGCTCAAGGAGGTCCCGGAGATCGAGTGCCTCCAGGCAGCGGCCGCTGTGGCGGACGCCGGGATGGCCGCCGCCGCGGGCGCGCTGCGTCCGGGGATGCGTGAGACGGACGTGGCAGGCGAGGCGGAACGCGCCATGCGCAAAGCCGGCGCCGAGGGATGGGCCTCACCCACCTACGTGGCCTCAGGCTGGCGCTCGGCCATGGCCCATGGTCCCGCCTCGCTGAAGCCCATCGAGGCCGGTGAGGCGGTGCAGGTGCATGTCGCGCCCGTCGCCCGCGGCTACACGGTGGATCTCTGCCGCACCATCCTGGTGGGGCAGGTGACGCAGGAGATGGCCGAGGCCATGGAGGCGTACCGCGACGCCCAGGAGCGCGGCATCGCGGCCGCAGTCCCCGAGGCGCCGCTCGTGGGCGTGGATGCGGCGATGGCCACGGCGCTCGGGCGCCGGGGACTCGAGGACGCCTTCCTGCGCCCGGTCTTCCACGGTGTGGGCATCGAGCACGAGGAGGCGCCCATTCCGGGAGGCCACGCGGTGATTCACGGCGAGGAGAAGGTCGAGCGGGTTGCGGCCGGCATGGTGCTGGCCATCGGCAACTGCGGGATCTACCGCGAGTCCTTCGGGGTCCGGCTGGAGGACACCGTGTGGGTATCCCAGCAGGGGCCGGTGCCCCTCACGCGGTATCCGAAGCTGCTGCGGGCATAGCCCTGCGAGCGGACTCAGGCGGGGAACCTTCGGGAGAGACGAAACCGTCGTACTAGTCAAGTAGGCAAGATTGGGGATCGACGCGGATAACTTCTTCGGGAATCGTGCGGGCGCATCGGCCGAGATGTCGGGCGGCCTTACGCTTTCACGGATCTGCCTGGTAGGTTCGCTGGGTGCGGGCTGGCGCATGGAGCTGGCCAAGTCACTGTTTTCTGGTGCTTGTCCCTGACTCCCGGATCGAGCACGAGGGCGCGCCGGGGGATCCCCGGCCGGTCTCGAGTCCTTCTCCGCTGCTTCACCCGGGCCTCGGTGTCGATGGACATGACAATCCCTTCGCGCGGACCTGTTCCGGGAGGTTCGCGGCCACACCCATCATTCTTGGCAAGCCCCTGCCATGATTGACGAAGATGACATCCGGCGGCAGCGTGGCACCTGTCTTGCGTGCCAGCTCCCTATGAGTGCCTGCATGGGCGGGTGCTCGGCCAAGGATGGCTCGGGCCCGGGGCCGAGCGCGTCGCGGGCCTGCTGGGAACGGGAGCAAAAAGGGGAGAGGTCATGAAGAGGATATCGAAGGGTGCGGTGGCCGCGCTCGCGCTGCTCGGCCTCCTGAGCCTGACAGCTGAGGCCGCGGTCGATGTCATCCCGCAGAGCGCGCTCATCCCGTCCACGACGTATTACACCGACGCAATCGGAGGCGGGATTGGCGCTGCCGTGGCATGGAACGGTGGCGTGCCGCGCTCGGCGGATCCGATCCGCAACGACGACGCCTTCAGGGGACCGATCCCGCTCGGGTTCTCCCTGTCCTTTTTCGGTAGCACCTATACCGAATTCTTCGCCAACAACAACGGCAATATCAGCTTCACCGGGGGCATCTCCGCCTTCACCCCGACCGGGCCCCAGGGGGCGAGCCAGCCGATCATCTCCCCGTTCTTCGCCGATGTCGACACCAGGAATGCCGCGAGCGGGCTCATGCATCTCCGCACCGACATCCCGAACGAGATCATCGTGACCTGGGATGCGGTCGGCTACTTCGGCTCGCATGCCGACAAGCTCGACTCCTTCCAGCTGATCGTGCGTGGACCCGACTTCGTCATCCCCCCCGGGGAAGGGTCCATCGGCTTCTGGTGGAAGGACATGCAGTGGGAGACGGGTGATGCCAGCGGCGGCACGGGCGGCTTCGGCGGCACCCCGGCGGCCGTCGGTTTCGGCGACGGCCTGAGCAATGGGAAGGTCCTGGAGGGGTCGATCGAGCCCCTGATCTCCTCGGTAGTGAGGAACCATCACATCTGGTTCGACCCGACCCTCACGCCTGTCTGCGGGGTGCCGGGAACGCCTCCATGCGGGGATGGCAGCGTTCCCGGGCCCGCGACGCTGATCCTGCTGGGTGCCGGGCTGGCCGGCCTGGGGGCGATCAAGCGGGTGTACCGCAGGACATAGACCCCGGCCGAGACGCAGCCGCACAGGAGGCCCTCTTCCCGTACCGGGCCGGAACGCGGGAAGGGGGTCCCCGTGTTTTCCCCTCCCATCGCCCGCCGTCGCCTCGCCATTCTCCCCCTCGCGGCCGGCTGGCCTCTGACCAGGGCCCCGATCCCCGTCGCGGCCCTCCCAGAAGGCGGGCGGAACCGCTACCAGCCCCTCGGCGCCGTCGGGGTATCGCGCACCGCACCACCCGGGTGGCGGGCGCCGGACCAGCGGCCTCGTGGCGAAGCGAGCCGGCAGCCCGGGGCCGCCCGCTCGACGCCCCGAGCTCGAGGCGAACCGCGCCTGGGTGAAGGCGCATCTCCCGGGGGAGAAGGCCGCGTCCCAGGGCCGCGTCGTCGATGTGCGGAGTTATCGGGCGACGTAGAGACGCACCGCCGCTCCGGTCCCCTTGCGGCCTCAGCCGGGTGTCACCACCGTCAGTTCGCGCGGCGAGCGGGTCAGGATCTCCACTCCCGCCGGCGTGAGGTGCACCGTGTCCTCCAGCTTGAGGGGCAGTCGGTACGGCTCCATCACGTGCAGTTCCAGGGTCACCACCATGCCGGCCTGCAGGGTCTCTGGGCCGTCACGCACCAGGAACGGCGGCTCGTTGAGTTCCAGGCCGACGCCGTGACCCACGAAGCGGGCCGCCGGCTGGGACTCGAAAGCCAGGAACGACGGCTCCAGGCCCAGCGCCGTCGCCCGCCCCAGCGCCAGGGAATAGACGTCGCCGACGGTCAGGCCCGGCGCCAGGTTGTCGAGGACGTGATCGGACACCTCGCGCAGCCGGCCGAAGAGCTCCAGGTCCCGCGCGCTGGCCCGGCCGATGGCATAGGTGCGGCTCTGGTCGGCATGGTAGCCCTCGACGCAGGTCGGGATATCGACGACGACGAGGTCCCCGGCCGCCATGATCCGGCGCGAGGCCCCGGCCGGCACGGCGGCGCTCAGTCCGGTGCCGGTGATGGTGTAGACCGCGCCGCTGGTCCGGCGCAGATTGGGGCCCGAG